>JAFIHR010000135.1 GCA_017849325.1 Xanthobacter autotrophicus
AACGAGCAGGCCGCCGGCATGGCCGGCTATGTGGCGGCCTATCGCATCGGCATGCTGGTGTCCGGGGCCGGCGTCATCGCCATCGTGGCGGGGCTCGAGGCCTATGGCGTCGCCAAGGCCGACGTCTGGTTCTGGGGCTATGTGGCGGCGGCCGCCTTCGTGCTGGTCGGCATCATCGCCACCTTCCTCGCCCGCGAGCCGGACGCCCCCTTGCGGGAGGAAGGCCTCAACGCCGTGGCCCGGGTGGCCGCCACGGCGGTGGGCGCGTTCGGCGAGTTCCTGGGCCGAAGCCAGGCGCTGGCGATCCTGCTGTTCGTGCTGCTGTTCAAGTTCTGCGATGCCTTCGCGGGGGTGCTGACGGCGCCGTTCGTGATCGACATCGGCTTCGACAAGGCCACCTATGCGGCCATCGTGAAGGGCGTCGGCCTCATCGCCGCGCTGGCGGGCGGCTTCGTCGGCGGCTTCATCGCCCGCGAGATGTCGCTGGTGCGCTGCCTGTGGCTGGCGGGGGTGCTGCAGATCCTGTCCAACCTCGCCTTCACCGCCCAGGCGCTGATCGGCGTGAACGACTGGGCGCTCACCGCCACCATCGTCATCGAGAACTTCACCGGCGCCATCGGCACGGTGATCTTCGTGGCCTATCTCTCGGCGCTGTGCGGGGCGCGGACCCATACCGCCACGCAATATGCGCTGCTCACCGCGCTCACCGCGGTGGGCCGCACCTTCCTCGCCGCGGGGGGCGGCTTCATCGCCGAGGCGACGGGCTGGCCGCTGTTCTTCGCCATCACCGCCCTTGCCGGCCTGCCGGGCCTCGCCCTGCTGGCATGGCTTCAGGCGAAGGGGCACTTCCGCTCGCTGGCAGCCGAGAAAGCCTAGCCCTGCGCGCGGCGGCGCCGGGCTTACCCTTGCGCGCGGCGGCGCGATTGGCCGAACTGCGCCACCTGAAGCACCGTGCGCTCGCAGATGGCGGCGCTGAGCGCCGCGTTGCGCCGGCCCGCCAGCACCGCGTCGTCCACCAGCAGCAGGAGCCGCAGGCAGGCGTCCGGCCCGATCCGCCGCAGCGCCGCTTCCATCTTGCCCTTGCGCGAGAAATGCACCGGCGGCCGGGCCTGCTCCACCACCCGCCCCGGTGCGCCGCCCGCGGCCACCGCCAGCGCCATCACGTGCAGGCCCGCCAGCGCCCGTTCCAGCGCGCCGAGGATGGCATCGGGCCGGCTCGCGGCGCCGAACGCCTTGACGAGGGCGGCAAGCGCCGCCGGCGCGTCCCCGGCCAGCGCGTTGTCCACCACATCGTCGAGGGCAAGGGCCGAGGCATCGCCGACGATGGTGCGCACATCGTCGAGGCTCACCGTGCCCGAGCCCTTGGCATAAAGGGCGAGCTTGGCGATCTCGCCGCGCGAGGCCAGGCGGTCGCCGCCGATGAGGGAGACCAGCAGCTCCCGCGCATCGCGCGCGATGGAGAGCCCCTCCTCCGCCAGCATGGCATCCACCAGGCGGGCCAGGTCGCGCTCGCTGTCCGCATAGCAGCCGATGGCCAGCGCCCGGGGCGAATTCTCGCACAGGCTGCGCAGGGCCGCGCCGCGCTTGAGGTCGCCCGCCTCCACCACGACCAGCGTCTCGCAGGGCTCGGCGAGCACCGGCTCCAGGGCCGGCACGATGTTGCGGCTGCCGGCGCGCACCCACACCACCCGCTCGCCGCCGAACAGGCCGATGGTGCGGGTCTCGTCCATCAGGCGGCGCGGATCGGAGGCGAGGTCCTCGCCCTCCAGCCGCACCAGAGCGAAGGGATCGTGGGCGTCGGGAAGGGTTCGCTTGACCAGGGCGGCGGCGCGCTCGCTCACCAGCCCCACGTCGGGACCATAGAGCAGCACCACATTGTGCGAGGCATCGCGGCGGGTGAGCGCGGTCTCCGCATCGGCCGGGCGAACCGCCACCATTCCTGGGCCTCCCCGGTCGGAATCACGGAACCCTGGTGAGAGGCGGCACGCCGCCGCGCCTCAGCTCCCCGAGCGCTGCGGGATCGCCACACCCTGGTCGGTGCGGATGAAATAGGCGGCGAGCTGGATCTTGATCTGCTCCGCCACGCCCCGCGCCGCCCGCGACTCGGCATCCTGCCGGGCCGCATAATTGGCATAGCGCTGGTCGCTCACGTCGATGGTGGCGCTGTCGAAGGCCGAGTTGGACACGATGGGCTTCCGGGCCTTATCGTCCGCCTTCACCAGATACCACTTGGCATTGACCTGGACGATCTGGTTCTCCGGCAGGCCCGAGCCGGAGTTCACCAGCGCGGTATTGACCTTGGAATCCACCGAGATGATGAGCTGGTAAGGCGCGCCCTTCGGGTTGCCCTTGCCGCCGGTCAGGCTGAAGATGAGGTCGTCACGCAGGGAATTGCCGAGCCGGCCCTGGATCTGGACCACCTCCACATCCTGCATGCGGTCCATCAGCGCCGGGCCGCCCACCGTGGCGTTCTCCGCATAGAGCGGCTGGAAGCAGCCGGCCAGCGCGCCCGAGAGGGCGAACACCACCGCAAGGCGCGCGCCCAGCGCGAGCGCCCGCCCTTGTCCCGCGGCGCCGTCGCGGCGCGCGGGCGGGTTCATCGGAGCCCCTTCGGTCGATCCATCAGGCGACGACATTCACAATCCTCTGCGGCACCACAATGATACGCTTCGGCGCGCGCCCGTCGAGAGCCCGCTGCACACTTTCGAGCTTCAGCACCAGCGCCTCCACCTCGGCGGTGGTCGCCTCGCGCGGAACCTCGATGTCGTCCCGCTTCTTGCCATTGATCTGGATCGGAAGTGTGACGGT
>JAFIHR010000013.1 GCA_017849325.1 Xanthobacter autotrophicus
GCGCCCTGGTACGCGGCCCAGTCCGACGACAAGAAGCGTGCGCGGCTCAACATCATCACCCACCTCCTCTCGAAGATTCCCTACGAGGACGTGCCGCGGGAGAAGGTGGAGCTGCCGAAGCGCCAGAAGCCGCACGGCTATATGGAGAAGGACTTCGCCCGCCAGTGGGTGCCGCAGGTGGCGGACTGACCTGGCGGCGGAGCCCGGCCTCCCTTCGGGGACGGATGGCGAGGAGCGCCGACGGAATGGAACGCGGCGAGGACTCCCTGCGCAGGTGAGGAAACCCGCCTGTTCCGCGGCGGCCCGCCGGAGACGGGCGAGCCCGGCCGCTCAGGGCAGCATGCAGCGCAGGCCCAGGCGCCATTGATGGGCGGCGAGGTCGTCCGCCGTGACAAGGCCCGCATCGGCGAAGCGCGGCGCGCCGAGGCTCACATAGCGATAGCTGAGATCGACGCTCAGGGCGCTGCTCAGGGCATAGGACACGCCGCCGCCCGCCGCCCAGGCGAAATTCCAGGCGTTGCGGCCGGACATGACCGTCCCCGGCCCATCCACCGTATCGATGGCGAAGCCCACGCCGCCGCCCACATAAGGCGTGAAGCCGGCGATGGTGATCATATCCCAATACAGGCTGGCGAGGGCCACGGTGGCGCTGGAGGAGACCGGGCCGAGCGCGGTATCCGCGCCGCCGAGATCGAGATAATCGAGGCTCACCTCGCCGCGCAGCCAGGGCAGGAAGCGATAGCCGAGCCCCGCGCCCACCGACCATCCCGATCCGCCGCCCAGCGATCCCGCGGGCACGGCATCCAGCGGCGAAATCGCCGCCGGCAGGGTCATGGCGAGGGGAGCCGGCCGGCTCCGGGCACGGGCGGCGGCGGCGGTCAGCCCGCCCCCGGCCGAGGCCATATAGCCCCCGTCGGCGCGCAGATACCAGCCGCTGGTGACGTCATCGGTCACTTCGGGGGGCGTCAGGGTGAAATCGCCGTCGCGGCCCAGGCGCGGCATGTCCTCGTCTGCGGCGCGCGCCGCAAGGGGAAGCGCCGCCAGGGCGGCGACGGTGGCCGACAGGACCAGGGGAGACAACCGCATCGGACCATTCCGCGCTCGACGAGAGAACGCGGCGACTGTCCCATGGGATGCTTAAGGACGGCTTAACCCTGATGAAGGGTTAAGCCGGGCGCGCGCAGGGGCGCGGATGCCCTCGGAGAGGGCCTCAGGCCGCCACCTTGCGCAGGGCGTCGATCACGTCGTCCACCACGGTCTCCACGAGATCGCGGTCGTCGCCCTCGCCCATCACGCGGATGACCGGCTCGGTGCCCGAGGGACGGATCAGCAGGCGCCCGTGATTGGCGAGGCGCAGTTCGGCGGCGGCGATGGCGCTCTTCACCGTCTCGTCGTTGAGCGGCATGCCTTCGGCGTAGCGCACGTTCTTCAGGATCTGCGGCAGCGGATCGAAGCGGTGGCAGACCTCCGAGACCGGCTTGCCCTGCGCCACCACCACCGCCAGCACCTGGAGCGCCGCCACGAGGCCGTCGCCGGTGGTGGAGAAGTCCGACAGGATGATGTGGCCGGACTGCTCGCCGCCCACGTTGTAGCCGTCCGAACGCATGCGCTCCAGCACGTAGCGGTCGCCCACCTGGGTCCGCGCCAGCGCGATCCCCTCCCCCGCCAGATGCCGCTCGAGGCCGAGGTTCGACATGACGGTGGCGACGATGCCGTCGCGCGAGAGGCGCCCGTCGTCGCGGAAGCTCTCGGCCACCACGGCCATGAGCTGGTCGCCGTCCACGAGGTGGCCCTTCTCGTCCACGATGATCACCCGGTCGGCGTCGCCGTCGAGGGCGATGCCGATGTCGGCGCGCACCTCGCGCACCTTGGCCGAGAGCGCGCCGGGGGAGGTGGAGCCCACGTCGCGGTTGATGTTGAGGCCGTCCGGCTCGACGCCGATGGCCACCACGTCGGCGCCCAGCTCCCACAGCGCCTCGGGGGCGACCTTGTAGGCGGCGCCATGGGCGCAATCCACCACCACGCGGATGCCCTCGAAGGACTGGTTCCGCGGCAGGGTGCGCTTGGCATATTCGATGTAGCGGGCGTGCACGCCCTCCAGCCGCCGGGCGCGGCCGATCTCGGCCGGACGGGCGAGGCGGCGCGACAGGTCCTCGTCGATCAGGCCCTCGATCTCGCGCTCCACCTCGTCGGAGAGCTTGAAGCCGTCGGGGCCGAACAGCTTGATGCCGTTGTCGTCGAACGGATTGTGCGAGGCCGAGATCATCACCCCGAGGTCGGCGCGCATGGAGCGGGTGAGCATGCCCACCGCCGGGGTCGGGATCGGGCCGAGCAGCAGCACGTCCATGCCCACCGAGGTGAAGCCGGCCACCAGCGCATTCTCGATCATGTAGCCCGACAGGCGCGTATCCTTGCCGATCACCACCCGGTGGCGATGCTCGCCGCGGCTGAAGGCGAGGCCCGCCGCCATGCCCACCCGCAGCGCGAGGTCGGCGGTGAGGCTGGCATTGGCGCGCCCGCGCACGCCATCGGTTCCGAAATATTTGCGCGACATGTTCCCCGCTCGCCCCGTCAGGCCAGACGATCAATCCACGTGGTCGTTTCGGGCTTTAGCATTCCCGGCGCCGCCGTGTGATCACTTTCGATGAAACTTCCTATCAAGCGCCGACCGCTCCGGCGCAGCACAGGACACGCAATCTCCGCGCGCTTCCCGCCATGATTAAGGCAGCGCCCGCGATTGCCCACCGGGGATTGGCGCCGCGCGCCGGGCGATTGCGTTCAAGGCGGCGGGGGTGGTACCGCTCCGGCGACGTTTCATCTGGAGATTGCCCCCGTGCCCACCCTTCGCCTCGACGTTCTGGCCATCGGCAACGCCATCGTGGATGTCCTCGCCCGCGCCGAGGACGACTTCCTCGTGTCCCACGGCATGGCCAAGGGCTCCATGGCGCTGATCGACGAGGCGCAGGCGGAGACGCTCTATGGCGCCATGGGGCCGGGCACGGAAATTTCCGGCGGCTCGGCGGCCAACACCGCGGCGGGCATCGCCTCGCTCGGAGCGCGGGCGGGCTTCATCGGCAAGGTGAAGGCGGACACGCTCGGCACCGTGTTCGGCCACGACATCCGCGCCGCGGGCGTCGCCTATGTGACCCCCGAGGCGAAGGAGGGGCCGGCCACCGCGCGCTGCCTCATCATGGTGACCGCCGATGGCGAGCGCACCATGAACACCTATCTCGGTGCGGCGCAGAACCTCACCGTGGACGACATCGACGCCGCCATGGTGGAGAGCGCCGCGGTCACCTACCTCGAAGGCTATCTGTGGGATCCGCCGGCGGCCAAGGAAGCGTTCCTGCTCGCCGCCAAGCTTGCCCACGGCGCCGGCCGCAAGGTGGCGCTGACCCTCTCCGACGCCTTCTGCGTGGACCGCTACCGCGCCGAGTTCCTCGACCTCGTGAAGACCGGCACGGTGGACATCCTGTTCTGCAACGAGGCCGAGCTGAAATCCCTCTACGAGACCGGCGATTTCGACACCGCCCTCGTGCAGCTGCGCCGCGACGCGAAGGAAGCGGTGGTGACGCGCTCGGAGAAGGGCGCCTCCTTCGTCACCCCCGATGCACTGGTGAGCGTGCCGGCCTTCCCGGTGGAGCGGGTGGTGGACACCACCGGCGCCGGCGACCTGTTCGCCGCCGGCTTCCTCGCCGGCCATGCCCAAGGCAAGGATCCCGCCACCTCGCTGCGCATCGGCGCGCTGGCGGCGGGCGAGATCATCTCCCAGATGGGCGCGCGGCCGCAGCGCAAGCTCCTCGACCTCGCCCGCGAGGCCGGCCTCGTCTCGTGAGCGCGACCGACGCGGAGGATTCCACCCGGAGGGCGCTCGATGCTATCGACGCCGAAGCGCCGCTCATCATGGTGCTGGGCGGGGCGGGCACGGGCAAGACCACCTTCCTGCATGAGCTGCGCAAGGAGCCGCGGGGGCGGCAGGTGTTCCTCGCCCCCACCGGCGTGGCGGCGCTGCAGGTGGGCGGGCAGACGCTGCATTCCTTCTTCGGCATTCCCCCGCGCCTGCTCAATCCTGACGAGGTGAAGCCGCGCGTCCAGGTGCGCCGGCTGCTCAAGAAGCTCGACCGGGTGGTGATCGACGAGATCTCCATGGTGCGGGCCGACCTGCTCGATGCGGTCGACATCTCCCTGCGCATCGCCCGCGACACCTCGGAGCCGTTCGGCGGGGTGCAGATGGTGCTGGTGGGCGACTTCCTGCAATTGCCGCCCGTGGTGCCGCGCGCCGAGGAGGAGATGCTCGGCCGCATGGGCTATGAGGGCCCCTTCGCCTTCAACGCCCGCGCCTTCCAGGCGCGCGAGGCGCGCAACGTCCCCTTCACCACGGTGCATCGCCAGAGCGAGGGGGATTTCATCGCCATGCTCGGCGCGCTGCGGCGCGGGCGCGGCGTGCGCGAGGCGCTGGACGCCCTCAACGACGCCTGTGTCCGCCCGCACCGGACCGGCGTGCTGCCGGTGATCCTCACGCCCACCAATTCGCGCGCCGAGGCCTACAATGCCCGCGGCCTCGCCGCGCTGCCCGATGCCGGGCGCGCCTTCGGCGGGCTGGTGCAGGGCGAGTTCGGCCTGGAGGGCGACCGGCTGCCGGTGCCGGAGCAGCTCCACCTCAAGCTCGGCGCCCGGGTGATGGCGCTCGCCAACGATCCCGCGCGGCGCTGGGTGAACGGCTCGGTGGGCACGGTCATCGGCCTCGGCGCCCACAGCGCGCTGGTGAAGCTCGACGCCGGCCCGCAGGCGGAGATCGAGGCCTTCACCTGGGAGCGCATCCGCTACGGCTGGGACGAGCCGGGCGGACGGCTCGACGCCAAGGTGGTCGGCACCTACACCCAGCTCCCCCTGGCTCCGGCCTGGGCGCTCACCATGCACAAGGCGCAGGGCCTGACCCTGGAGGACGTGCGCATCGACTTCGGCGAAGGCGCCTTCGCGCCGGGGCAGGCCTATGTGGCGCTGTCGCGCGCCCGCTCGCTGGCAGGGCTCTCGCTGGTGCGGGCCATCCGCGGCTCGGACATCCGGGTGGACCGGCGGGTGGCGGCCTTCATGGAGGCGTTCGAGGCGGAGAGCTGAGCCGCCGCGCCCGTCACTCCGCCGCAGCGCCGGCCGCGCGGCGCGAGGCGACGGCCTCCCGGCGGAACACGCCCGGGCTCATCGCCGTCCATTTGCGGAACGCGCGGTGGAAGGCGCTGGGCTCGGAGAAGCCGAGCTCGGCGGCGATCTCCCCGACCCCGCGCCCGCCGCTGCTCAGCCATTCCATGGCGAAGCCGCGGCGCATCTCGTCCTTGATGTCGCGATAGGTCCGGCCCTCGGCGTTCAGCCGGCGCCGCAGGCTCGCCGGCGACAGGCGCAGGCGCCGCGCGAGGTCCTCGATGCCCGGCCACTGGGCCGGCGTGGTCTCGCGCAGATGGGCGCGGATCCTGGCGGCGAGCCCGGCATTATGGCGGTAGCGCACCAGGAGATTGGCCGGCGCCCGGCGCAGGAAGTCGCCGAGCGCGCGCTCGTCGCGGATGACCGGCAGCTTGAGATAGGCCGCGTCGAAGGCGAGCAGGCTCTGGCGCTGGTTGAAGCGCACCGGCGCGCCGAAGAACAGGCCGTAGTCCGCGCCGTGAAGCGGCGGCCCGCAGCGGAACTCCACATGGCGCAGCGGAATGCGCCGGCCCACCAGCCAGCAGGCGAGGCCGTGCAGGATGATCCAGAAGGTGCGGTAGGCGAAGGCGGAGCGGGCCTCCCCCTCGTCGATGAGGACCACCTGGGCGTGATCCCCCTCCACCACCAGCCGGCCGTGGGGATCGTCCAGCACCAGGCGCAGGAACTTGAGGGCGCGGCGCAGGGCATGCTCCAGCGTCGAGGTGTGCAGCACCGCATGGCCGAGCAGGTCGAAGCTGCCGCAGCGCATGGGCCGCGCCCCCTCGCCGAAGAATTCGTCGTCCAGGGCGTGGGCCACCGCCCGCCACAGCTCGCCGAACTGCTCGGCCGAGACCGGATCTACGACCACCTCCGGCAGGCCGACGCTGGCGAGCAGCGGCTCCACCGACAGCCCGCGCCGCCGCACGCCGGCAAGGGAATCCTCGACGAAGCAGGGGGCGATCATGCATCGTTCCATGGCGGATGCCCTCCCTCCCTGCGCGCCCGCGATGCGCCACATGGCAAAAGCGCTCATGAAATTAGCGCAATTCGGTCATCGCTTGCCACATCCCTTCGTCGCTAGATCGAGGGAACAGAGAATGGATCCCCCGCCTTATGGGCCTGAACCCGTACGGCAAAGCCGGGACCGATGGAGGACATGAATGGGCGAGCCCCAAACCCCCGAGCATGAGATCAGCTATGTGGACGCGGTGGCGAACTTCCGCCTCGCGGAGATCGCAGCCCTGCTCGACGGTGATCTTACGACCGGCCTCAACGTCTGCGTGGAATGCTGCGACCGCCATGTGGCGGCCGGCGGCATCGCCCTCGACTGGGAGAGCGCCGACGGACGTCGCGCCACCTACACCTTCGCCCAGATGAAGGAGCTTTCCGCCCGCTTCGCCAATCTCATCACCGCGCAGGGCATCAAGCCGGGCGACGTGGTGGCGGGCATGCTGCCGCGCACGCCGGAGCTGCTCATCACCATCCTCGGCACCTGGCGGGCGGGGGCGGTCTACCAGCCGCTGTTCACCGCGTTCGGGCCCAAGGCCATCGAGCACCGCCTCAAGACCTCCGGCGCCAAGCTCGTGGTCACCGACACCGCCAACCGTCCCAAGCTCGACGAGGTGGAGAACGCCCCCAAGGCGGTGCTCGTCACCCGCCCCGGCGAGCCCTTCTCCGCCATCGACGACCTCGACTTCCATGCCGAGCTTGCCCGCCAGAGCGCCGAGTTCGCGCCTGTGATGCGCACGGGCGACGACCTCTTCCTGATGATGTCCACCTCGGGCACCACGGGCCTGCCCAAGGGCGTGCCGGTGCCGATCAAGGCCCTGCTCTCCTTCTACGTCTACATGCGCGACGCGGTGGGCCTCAGGCCCGAGGACAAGTTCTGGAACATCGCCGATCCCGGCTGGGCCTACGGCCTCTATTACGCCGTCACCGGGCCGCTGCTGATGGGCCATGCCACCACCTTCTACGATGGCCCGTTCACGGTGGATGCCACCTACGGCATCATCCGGCGCCACGGCATCACCAACCTCGCCGGCGCGCCCACCGCCTATCGCCTGCTGATTGCCGCCGGTCCCGGCCCGGCCGAGGCGGTGAAAGGCCAGCTGCGTGCCGTCTCCAGCGCCGGCGAGCCGCTCAATCCGGAGGTGATCCGCTGGTTCGCCGAGCACCTCGCCGTGCCGATCTACGACCATTACGGCCAGACCGAGCTGGGCATGGTGGTGAACAACCACCACCGCCTCGCCCACGAGGTGCACCCCGGCTCCGCCGGCTTCGCCATGCCCGGCTACCGGGTGGTGGTGCTGGACGAGGAGAGCCGCGAGCTCGGCCCCAACGTGCCCGGCGTGCTCGCCATCGACCTCGCCAAGTCGCCGCTGCTGTGGTTCACCGGCTACTGGCAGAAGGAAACCCCCTCGCTGGGCGGGGGCTATTACCGCACCGGCGACACGGTGGAGCTGGAGCCGGACGGGCGCATCAGCTTCGTCGGCCGGGCCGACGACGTGATCACCTCCTCGGGCTACCGCATCGGCCCGTTCGACGTGGAAAGCGCCCTCATCGAGCATCCGGCCGTGGTGGAGGTGGCGGTGATCGGCAAGCCCGATCCCGAGCGCACCGAGCTGGTGAAGGCCTTCGTCATCCTGAAAGCGGGCACCGAGCCGAGCGAGGCCCTGGCCGAGGAGCTGCGCCAGTATGTGAAGCACCGCCTCTCGGCCCACGCCTATCCGCGCGAGATCGAGTTCGTGGACGAGCTGCCGAAGACGCCCTCCGGCAAGCTGCAGCGCTTCATGCTGCGCAACCGCGAGATCGCCAAGGCCCAGGACGGCAGCAAGGACAGCGCGGCCTGACCCCGGGCCGACGGACGCCAGCAAGACACGCCAGAGCGGATAGAAACCATGCAGATCAAGGACCGCGTCTTCATCGTCACCGGGGCGGGCTCCGGCCTCGGCAACGCCGTCACCCGCATGATCGTCGCCGAGGGCGGCAAGGCGGTGATGGTGGACATCAACAAGGAGGCCGGCGAGGCCGCCGCCGCCGAGCTCGGCGCTGCGGTGCGCTTCCAGGCGGCGGACGTCACCAGCGACGCCGACGGCCAGGCGGCGGTGAAGCTGGCGCTGGACAGCTTCGGCCATCTGAACGGCCTCGTGAACTGCGCCGGCGTCGCCCCCGGCGAGAAGATCGTCGGCCGCGACGGGCCACACCGGCTGGAGAGCTTCGCCCGCGCGGTGGCCATCAACCTGATCGGCACCTTCAACATGCTGCGGCTCGCCGCCGACGCCATGGTGAAGGAGGAGCCGAACGCCGACGGCGAGCGCGGCGTCATCATCAACACCGCCTCCATCGCCGCCTATGACGGGCAGATCGGCCAGTGCGGCTA
>JAFIHR010000136.1 GCA_017849325.1 Xanthobacter autotrophicus
CGCGCGCGCCCGCATCTTCCCGGTAGCTGAAGCCCTGGCAGATCGCTAGATTTCCGCCCTTCGCTCAAATGGATGGCGGCGATGGAAGATTACGTTTGGCTGGTGCTTCTGGTCCTGGCGTTCCCGGTGATGGCGCTGGTCGGCTTCGTGATGGCGCTCACCCAGCGCGGGCGCATCCGCGCGCTCGAGGCGCGGGTCTTCGCGCTGGAAGCCGCCCTGCTCGGGGAGGCCGGCGGCGCGCGGACCGCACCGCAGGCTCCCGTCGCGCCACGTGGCGCCCCAGCCGCTCCGCCGCCCGCGCCGGTGATGCCGAGCCCGGCGACGCCCGTTCCGATCCCCTCCGGCCCGGCGCGGCCCGCCGCCCCGATTCCCGTCCCGCCGACGCAGATTCCGCCGCGTCCCCGTCCGCCGAAGCCGGCCGGAGGGGTCGCCGGGCTCGAGGAGCGGCTCGGCGCGCGCTGGGCGGTGTGGGTGGGCGGCCTCGCCCTCGCCCTCGGCGGCATCTTCCTCGTGCGCTATGCGGTGGAACAGGACCTCATCGGCCCGGCCGCGCGGGTGGGCCTCGGCCTTGCCCTCGCGGCGGTGCTTCTCGGGGCGGGCGAAGCGCTCCGCCGCCTCGACCGGCGCACCGCCTTCGCCGGCGTTCCGGCGGCCTATGTGCCGGGAGTGCTGACCGCCGCCGGCACCATGACCGCCTTCGGCTCCATCTTCGCGGCCTATCAGCTCTACGGCCTCATCCCGCCCGCGGTGGCCTTCGTCGCCCTTGCGGTGACCGGCATCGCCACCATCCTCGCCGCTTTGCTGCACGGGCCGGCGCTGGGCGCGCTGGGCTTTGCCGGCGCGGCGCTCACCCCCTTCCTCATCACCACCGACCACCCCAACGCCCTGAGCGTCGCGGCGCTGATCGCCGTGGTGGGGCCGTGCGCGCTCGCCGTGGCGCGGGTGCGGCTGTGGGGCTGGTTCGCCTGGCTCGCCCTGGCGGGCATGACGGCGTGGGGCCTCACCCTGCTCGTGTTCGACACGCCGCAGGCGGTGCCGGCGGCCGGCGCCCTCGGTGCGGTGATGCTCGCGGTCACCGCCGTCCTGCTGGCCCCGGGCCTGTTCTACGGCCCGGCGAGCAGCGGCCGGATCGATGCGCTCTCCACCTGTGGCGCGGCGGGCGCGGTGGCGCTCGGCGCCGCGGCGGCGATCTACGGCGCGGTCCATGGACATGATGCGGGAACGCCGCTCCTGCTCTTCGCGGGGCTCGCCCTCGCGACCCTGGCGCTGGCCTGGAAGGTGCCGGCGATGACCTTCTCCGGCCTCGCCGTGGGGCTCGGCGCGGCGGCCATCCTGCAGCAATGGGTGTTCCCGCCCGATTCCGGCTCCACCATCGCCCCCGCCGGGCCCATGGCCGGGGCGGCGCCGGAGCCGGCACGGCTCCACCTGTCGGCGTTCCTCACCTTCGCCCTCGCCATGGGCGGCGCCATGGCGGCCTCCGGCTTCCTCGGCGCGGCGAAGGCGAAGCGCGCCATTTTCGCTCTGGGCTGGGCCGCGACGGCGACGGCGGGGCCGATCCTCATCATGACCGCCGCCTATGCGCGGCTGACCGAGTTCGACATCAGCTACGCCTTTGCCGCGGTGGGGCTGGCGCTCGCCCTGCTCTTCACCTTCGCGGCGGAGACGCTCAGCCGCACCGATGCCCACCGTCCGGCGGCCGGCGCCTTCGCGGCGGGAGCGGTGACGGCCCTGGGGCTGGCGCTGGCGTTCGCCCTGGAAAAGGGCTGGCTGACCGTGGGGCTCGCGCTCGCCGCGCTGGCGGTGGCCTGGGTGGAGACGAAGCGTCCCCTGCCCGGCCTGCGCCAGCTCGCCGCCGGCCTCGGCCTCCTGGTGCTGGCGCGGGTGGGCTGGGACCCGCGCATCGCCGGCGACGACCTCGGCACCCGCCCCATCCTCAACTGGCTGCTGTGGGGCTATGGCGTGCCGGCGGCGGCGTTCGCCTCTGCCGCGCATCTGCTCGCCCGGCGGGCCGACGACTGGAGCCGGCGCCTGCTGGAGACCCTGGCGCTGATCTTCGCCGTGCTGCTCGCCGCCTTCGAGGTGCGCCACCTCGCCCATGGCGGTGATGTCTACGCCACCGGCACCAGCCTGTTCGAGAGCGGGCTGCTCGGCTCGATCTACGGCGCCTACGCGCTGGGACTCTCGCGCATGGCGGCGGCGAGCGGGCGCTTCCTCCAGCGCATCTTCTCCGACGTGATTGCCGCCTTCGCCGGCATCCTCGGCGTCAACAGCCTGATCGACGCCAATCCGTTCCACACCGGCGACGCGGTGGGCGGCGCGCTGTTCAACGACCTGCTCATCGGCTACGGCCTGCCGGCCCTGCTGGCCGCCGGCTACGCCATCGGCCTGCCGGCCGGGCGGACGCTGACGCGCACCCTCGCCCGGGCCTTCGCGGTGGTGATGGCGCTCACCTATCTCACCCTGGAGGTGGCGCGCCTGTTCCAGGGGCCGGTGCTGGAATGGGACGGCATCTCCTCGGCGGAGTGGTACGCCTATTCGGCGGTCTGGCTGGTCTTCGGTCTGCTGCTGCTCGGGCTCGGCCTGTGGCGCGGATCGCAGACCCTGCGCCTCGCCTCCGGGGTGGTGATGGCGGCGACCGTGCTCAAGGTCTTCCTGTCCGACATGAAGGACCTGGAGGGGGTGCTGCGCGCCCTGTCCTTCATCGGCCTCGGGCTGGTGCTGGTGGCCATGGGCTGGATCTACCAGCGCCTCCTCGCCCAGGCTCCACCCGCGCC
>JAFIHR010000137.1 GCA_017849325.1 Xanthobacter autotrophicus
CATGCGCGACCGCCTGCCGGCGGGCGTGACGCCGCAGATGGGGCCGATCAGCTCCATCATGGGCCAGGTGCTCATGTTCGCGGTGACGAGCCCGACGGCCTCCCCCATGGCGGTGCGCGAGGCGGCGGACTTCGTCATCCGCCCGCGCCTCCTCGCGCTGCCGGGCGTGGCGCAGGTGATCCCCATGGGCGGCGAGGTGCGCCAGGTCCGCGTCTCCCCGGAGCTCGCCGCGCTCCGAGCCTACGGCCTCTCGCTGGACGAGCTGGAAAGGGCGCTGGTCCAGTTCGGCACCAATTCCGGCGGCGGCTTCTCCGACCAGAGCGGTCGCGAATACCTCATCCGCAACGTGGGACGCACGCTGAGCCTCGACGACCTCAGGGGCCTCGCCCTGCCGCGGCCCGGCGGCGGCACCGTCTACCTGCACCAGGTCGCCGAGGTGGAGCATGCGGCGCGGCTGAAGCGGGGCGACGCGGGCTACATGGGCCAGCCGGCGGTGATCCTCTCGGTGGAGAAGCAGCCGGAGGTGGACGCCCTGGCCCTCACCCGCGCGGTGGAGGAGGCGGTCGCCGACCTCAACCGCACCCTGCCCGACGGCATCCGCATCTCGCCGCCGGTGTTCCGGCAGGCGGACTTCATCACTGCCGCCATCGGCAATGTGGAGAAGGTGCTGCTGGAGGCCATGGCGGTGGTGGCGGTGGTGCTGTTCCTGTTCCTGCTCAACTGGCGCACCACGGTCATCTCGCTCACCGCCATCCCGGTGTCGATCCTCACCACCGCCATCGTGTTCCACGCCTTCGGACTCTCCATCAACACCATGACGCTCGGCGGCCTCGCCATCGCCATCGGCGAGCTGGTGGACGACGCGGTGGTGGACGTGGAGAACATCTTCCGCCGCCTGCGCGAGAATGCGGCGGCCGCGGCGCCGCAGCCGGTGCTCGACGTGGTGGTGGCAGCGAGCCGGGAGGTGCGCTCGGGCATCGTCTACGCCACGCTCATCATCGTGCTGGTGTTCGTGCCTCTGTTTGCCCTGCCGGGCATCGAGGGGCGGCTCTTTGCACCGCTCGGGCAGGCCTACATCGTCTCCATCCTCGCCAGCCTTCTCGTGTCCATCACGCTGACGCCGGTCCTCGCCTCCTACCTGCTGCCGGCGCTGAGCCGCCGCGGCGCGCCACACGGCGCGGACGGGGACGGCCTGCTGGTGCGCGGCCTGAAGCGCCTCTACGGCGCGCTGCTGTCCGCCGCCTTCCTGCACCAGCGTGCGGTTCTCGCGGTGACCGCGCTGCTGTTCGTCGCCGCGCTCGCGGCCGCGGCGAGCCTGCCGCGCGCCT
Source organism: Xanthobacter autotrophicus (assembly GCA_017849325.1). Lineage (GTDB taxonomy): Bacteria > Pseudomonadota > Alphaproteobacteria > Rhizobiales > Xanthobacteraceae > Xanthobacter > Xanthobacter autotrophicus_B. The sequence goes on from JAFIHR010000137.1 coordinate 1,329, forward strand.
TCCTGCCGCCGTTCAACGAGGGCTCGCTCACCATCTCCATGCTGTTCCAGCCCGGCCTGTCGCTGGCGGAGAGCAGCCGCATGGGGCTGGCGGCCGAGAAGCTCATCCTGGAGGTGCCGGAGGTGAAGGCCGTGGGCCGGCGCACCGGCCGCGCGGAGCTCGACGAGCACGCCGAGGGGGTCCATGCCTCGGAGATCGAGGTGGATCTCGATCCCTCCACGCGCAGCCGGACCGCGATCGTCGCCGACATCCGCGACCGCCTCGCGGTGCTGCCCGCCGCGTTCAACGTGGGCCAGCCCATCTCCCACCGGCTCGACCACATGCTCTCGGGCGTGCGCGCCGAGATCGCCCTCAAGCTCTATGGCGACGACCTCGACACCCTGCGCGCCACCGCCGAGGAGTTGCGCCGCCGCTTCGCGGACATCCCCGGCCTCGCCGACCTCCAGGTGGAGCGGCAGGTGCGCGTGCCGGAGCTGACGGTGCGCGTCGATTACCCGCGCGCCGCCCTCTACGGCCTCCAGCCGGCGCAGGTGACCGACGCGCTGGAGCGGCTCTCCAACGGCCGCGTCGTCTCCCGCCTGGTGGACGGCAACCGCCGCTTCGACCTGGTGCTGCGCCTCGCCGACGCGGCGCGCACCACTTCGGGGCTCGCCGGGCTGCTCCTGGAGACGCCGGCGGGCTGGATTCCGCTCTCCGAGGTGGCCGAGGTGACGGAGACCGACGGCCCCAACCAGATCCTGCGCGAGGGCGGCCGGCGGCGCATCGTCGTGCTCGCCAACACGGACGGCAGCCGTGACATGGCGGCGCTCGTCGCCGACATGCGCCGGACGATCGACGCCACGCCCCTGCCCCCGGGCCTCTCCACCCGCCTCGAAGGAACCTTCGCCGCCCAGGAGGAGGCCATGCGCACCATCGGCGCGCTTTCCGTGGTGTCCCTGGCGCTGGCGTTCGCCGTGCTCTACGGCCGCTATCGCTCGGCGCTGTTCGCGCTGGTCATCATGGGCAGCGTGCCGCTGGCGCTCATCGGCTCGGTGACGGCGCTTTGGCTCGCCGGCCAGCCGCTCTCAGTGGCCAGCATGATCGGCTTCGTGACCCTCACCGGCATCGCTGCGCGCAACGGCATCCTCAAGATCAGCCACACCATCAACCTCGCGCTCCGCGAAGGCATGACGTTCGGCCCGGCGCTGGTGCGGCGGGGCAGCCTGGAGCGCCTCACCCCGGTGCTCATGACCGCCGCGTCCGCCGGCATCGCCCTGGTGCCGCTGATGAGCGGGGCCGAGGTGCCCGGCAAGGAGATCCTCCACCCGGTGGCCATCACCATCTTCGGCGGCCTCGTCAGCGCCACGCTGCTCGACGCCGTGCTCACCCCCGTCCTCGTGCTGCGCTACGGCCGCGCCTCCCTGGAGCGGCTCGCCACCGCGGCGCAGGCGGCGGTGCCGCCCTCTCCCTCCGCCGCCCCCACAGATGCCTTCTGACCCGGAGCAAGCCATGACCCGCCGCATCCTTCCCGCCCTCCTCGGAACCGTCCTCCTCGGCACCGTCCTCCTCGGCACCGTCCTCCTCGCCACCCCGCTGCTGGCCCACGAGCCGGGCACCGGCGCCAACGGCGGGGTGCGCGTGGATGCCGGCCATCTCCATGCCGAACTGGTGGCGGACGGCACCACCGCCGTCTCGGTGTTTCTCTCCGATGCCTCGGACAAGCCTATTGCGGCCGACGGCTTCAAGGCCAACGCCATCCTCGTGGTGGACGGCAAGGCGCAACGCTTTCCCCTGACCCCGGGCGGAGCGGGCCGGCTTGCCGGCCTCGCCCCCGTGGCAATTCCCAAGGGGGTCAAGGGGGCGGTGCAGATCACCGCGCCGGACGGCTCCACCGCCCAGGCGAAATTCTAGCATCCGCCTTCCCCCTCCGCCCGTGCTCCGAAAGGCCAAGCCATGCCCGCCGATCTCTCCTCCCGTCCCTTGCTGAACCGCCGCACGGTCCTTTCCGGCGGCGTCGCGCTCGGCGCGCTGGCGCTGTCGGGGCGCTTCGCCCGGGCGCAGGAACGCCCCCTCCTCACCGTGGAGAGCACGACGCTCGACGTGAACGGCAAGGCAGCCAAGGTCTTCACCGTGAAGGGCCCGGCCGGCGAGGGCATGCTCGCGCGGCAGGGCGACCGGCTGTCCGGCGCGCTCATCAATGCGACCGACGCGCCCCTGCAGATGCACTGGCACGGCCAGATCCTCGCCCCGCCCGGGCAGGATCGCGCCCGCCCGGACGGCGGCAGCCTCGCCCCCGGCGCCACCGATCCCATCGACTTCGAGCTCACCTCCGGCACCCACTGGATGCACTCCCACACGCTCACCGAGCAGCAGCTCCTGGCGGCGCCCCTGGTGACGCGCGAGGCGGATGCGGGGGATGTCCGCGACGTGGTGGTGATGCTCCACGACTTCGCCTTCCGCAGCCCGCAGGAGCTGCTGGCGGAGCTCGGCGGCACGGACGGTCACGCCGGCGGGCACGGCGGCATGCACGCGGCCTCCGCTGCGCCGGACATGGGTGGCCACGACATGGGTGGTCAAAACATGGGCGGCGGGCATTCCGGCCATGGCATGACCATGGGGGGGACGAACCCGGGCGGGATGGGGATGGCCCACGCCAACGACATCGCCTACGACGCCTTCCTCGCCAATCGCCGCACCCTGGCCGACCCCGAGGTGGTTCAGGTGGAGAAGGGCGCGCCGGTGCGCCTGCGCATCATCAATGGCGGCACCGCCACCGCGTTCTTTCTCTCGGTGCCGGGACTCGCGCCGCGCTGCGTCGCGGTGGACGGCACGCCCTGCGCGCCGGTGCGCGTCCCGGCCTTTCCCCTGGCGCAGGGCCAGCGCATCGACCTCGTGGTGGACATCCCCCGGGAGGGAGGCGCCTTCCCGGTCCTCGCCCAG
>JAFIHR010000138.1 GCA_017849325.1 Xanthobacter autotrophicus
CACGTCCTCGCCGACGACGGCCTTGGAGCGCGACATGGGCCGCCCCGCCGCCTCGCTGACCTTGGTGGCAAGGCCGCGCAGCGCCTGGAAATCGACCCCCGTCTCCATCCGCTGGGTCTGGCGCAGGGCGACGGCGATCTCCTCCAGCGCCGCGTTGCCGGCGCGCTCGCCGAGGCCCATCACGGTGACGCTGGCGTGGCGCGCGCCGCCGGTCACCGCCGCAAGGGTGTTGGCGGTGGCAAGGCCGAGGTCGTCGTGGCCGTGGAACTCGATGTCGAGATCGGTGGCATTGGCCACCCGGCGCACCAAAGCGTAGGCGCTGAGCGGATCGAGCACGCCGAGCGTGTCGGCGAGGCGCAGCCGCCAGGCGCCGGAGTCCCGGGCCGCCTCGGCCACCCGGCAGAGGAAATCGGGGTCGGCGCGGGAAGCGTCCTCGCAGCCCACTGCCACGCTGAATCCAAGCTTCTTGGCCAGGCCGACCACGCGCCGGAGGGTTTCGAGCGCCCACTCCCGGTCCCGGTCCAGCTTGCCCTTGAGCTGCTTGTCGGAGGTCGGGATGGAGAGGTTGACCGCGCTCACCCCGGCCGACACCGCCGCCATGAGGTCGTGCTCGCTCATCCGGCACCAGGCGACGACGCTGAGGGGAAGCTTCAGGGAGACGATGGAGCGCAGCGTCTCGATCTCCTCGTCGCCCATGGCCGGCGTGCCGGCCTCGATCTCGGGAACGCCGGCCGCGGCCAGCGCCTCGGCGATCTCGATCTTCTCCTTGCGGGAGAAGGCGACGCCCGGAGCCTGCTCGCCGTCGCGCAGGGTCGTGTCGTTGAGATAGACGCCGCGCACCGGCGCGGACGCCTCACCCGTCCCTTGCGCCGAAGCCTCAGGAGAACGCCCGGAGAATGACGATGGTGACTTCGCGAGCATGGATCCCTTCCAGTCCGCCCGGGGGCGGCGAGATACGGCGGCGGTGGTCGACACCAATGTCGGCCGATCGTCGTCAGGCATTGAACGAACGGCAACTCCTCGAACGAACCGATGATGACGCAAAGCAGGAAGCGGGCCGAAACGGTCCGCGGCGGGGCGGGAGGGCGGCGGAGCAGCCGGTCAATGCCACCTCGGGCCTCCCGGAGCGGGGGCGTCAGCGGGCACACCGGCCGGCAGGTCGGCGCCGCAGACGAAGCCGGCACGCCCCGAAGCGGCGACGAAATCGATGCGCAGGTCTTTCGCCAGAAGCTGGGCCGCGCCATCGATGAACAGCGTGACGCCGTCCTGCTCCACCACCATGTCGCCGGCGGAAGCCTCGCGTTCCAGGCGCAGGAAATAGCGCGGGCCGGCACGGTCCACGCCGGACGCCATGATCCGCAGCCCCCCGGCCGCATCGGCGGACCGGGCAATGGCCGTCCGGACGGCGGCGAGGGCGGTGGCGGTCAGCGTAATCATCTTTCGATCCAGTCGTGCCGCAGCACGGTTGGGTCGGGACACGCAAACCGCGTGCCATTTTTGTGACGGGCACCTAAATCGTTGAAATCCGCGAGCCGGCTCCTGTCGGAAACGCGACATCGCATGCGCGCGGCGGGGCTTCGGGCGGTTCGCGACAGGGACGCTGGGAGAGGTTTGGAGCTGGAGAATGTCGGCCGCCAAAGCGATGCGTGGCACGCGCCCGGCATCCCGCGTGTCTCAGGTTTTACAGATATATCTGTTTGTATATAAGAAGGCGCCCGGCCGATCGCGCCGGGTGCTTCAGGGAACAGACGACATGCAGATCAGCGCGCGCAATCAGATCAAGGGCAAGATCGTGGAAGTGCACGAAGGCCCCATCTCCGGCACCGTGTCCATCGACATCGGCGGCGGCAACGTGCTGCACGCCCACATCACCGAGGATGCGGTCAAGGTGCTCGGGCTGAAGGTGGGCGACGAGGTGACGGCGATCATCAAGTCGTCGAGCATCCTCGTCGGCAAGTGACGGGCAAGGCGAGCGGCGGGGCGTTCTGCACGTGATCGCCTGGCTGTGACCTCGGCGCCGCGCCGAAGGAACCGCCCCGGATCCCGGATATCGCGAGGCACGCGCGGCATCGCTCAGGGTCGCTGCCCGCCTGGCTGATCTGCGGCAGGTCCAGGCGACAGCCGAAGACGCCACTCCGCGGAAAGCAAAAAGGGCGCGACAATTGCCGCGCCCTTTTCTCTCCCGAGAGGTTCGCGCCGGCCCGGCGCAATCCCCACCGCGCTTCAGGCCGAGGCGGCGGCCTTGGCCTTGCGATAGGCGAGGCGCAGGTGGTTGAGGCATTCCTCGGTGGCGGCGAGATCCATGGCGGTGAAGCCGTCCAGCGTTTCGGCCTTGATGTCGGCGCCGCGCGCCAGCAGATGCGCCACCACCGGCCCCTTGCCGGCCGAGGCGCTGTACATCAGCGCGGTGGCGCCGTTGTCGTTGCGGCTGTCCATGTCGATGCCGGCGGCGATCAGCATGTCGATGATGTCGAGGTGATTGCCGACGCAGGCCAGCCACAGCGAGTTGTTGCCGTCGCCATTGGTGGCATTCACGTCGGCGCCGGCGGCGATCAGTTCGCCCACCATGGGCGCAACACCCTCGGCGCAGGCCTTCATCAGCGGGGTCATGCGGTTTTCCAGCGTGGCGGTGAGGCCGCTCCCTGCCGGGAAGCCCTGCCCCTCCAGCCAGCTCTGCACCGTCTCGGGGAGCGCAGCCGCCTCACCCCCGCCCTTGCCGGCCTTCTCCCAATTCTCCCAGGCCTCGTAGCCGCCATCGAGGCTATAGACCTTGGCGAAGCCGAAATCCGACAAAGCCTGCGCATATTCCTGGCTGGCATTGCCGTGGTAGCAATAGATCACCACCGGCTTCGACTTGGCGACGGCGCCGATCACCTCCCCGAGGGCGGAGAAGGTGAGGTGCTTCGCCCCCTCCATATGGGCCTCGGCATAGGCGCGGGGATCGCGCACGTCGAACACCACCGCGTCG
>JAFIHR010000139.1 GCA_017849325.1 Xanthobacter autotrophicus
CTCGGTGCCTTCCGGGGCGTCGCCGGGAGGCAGGTCCACCATGCGCGCGCGGGAGGCATCCTGAGGCAGGAACTGGGCGAGGAGCCCGCCCGCCCGCCAGCTCGACTCGCCGCCGCCCGCCGTCATCTCCTCGCCCACGGCGAGGCGCACCTTGGTGGGGATCTGCTCGGACTGGAGGAAATATTCGTGGGCCGCCGCCTCCAGCCCCTCGCCGGTGAGCGCCACCACGCCCTGGTAGCGGTTGGCGCTGAGGCCCTGGTCGATGGTCATGGCGAGGTGGCCGCGGCCGAGCAGCGCCGCAGGCGTTGTGGCGTTGCGCCGTTCCGCCTCGGCGAGCGCTTCCTTGTCGAAGCGGGCATAGGCGCGGATCTTGTCGGGGCTGACGAAGTCCGCCACCACCATGTCCACCGGCCCGTCGGTCTGGGTCTGCAGGATGAAGCGGCCGTCGAACTTGAGCGAGGAGCCGAGCAGCACGGCCAGCGTCACCGCCTCGCCCACCACCCGCTTCACCATGGGCGGGTAGTCATGGTGGGCGAGCAGAGCGTCGAGGGTGGCGCCGAGGCGCACGGTGCGCCCGCGCAGGTCCAGCGCATCCACCTGAAAGGGCGTGACGATGTCATCCGCCACGGTTTGCGTGGCGTCCCGGGACCTGTCGGTGCTCATGGGTGACCCTCCGGCTCGTCCTCACGCTCCGGCCGCGTCGAAGCACCAGGCAAGGATGCCCTTCTGGGCGTGCAGCCGATTCTCCGCCTCATCGAACACCACCGACTGCGGCCCGTCCATCACCTCGTTGGTGACTTCCTCGCCGCGGTGGGCGGGCAGGCAGTGCATGAAGATGGCGTCCTTGTCGGCGCGCGCCATGAGGGCGGCATTCACCTGATAGGGCTTCAGCAGATTGTGCCGGCGCTCGGCCTCCTTGTCGCCCATGGAGACCCAGGTGTCGGTGATGACGCAGTCGGCACCCTCCACCGCTTCCTCCGGGTCGCGCATGAAGGTGACCTTGGCCTTGGTGCGCTTGACGAAATCCTTGAGCGCCTGGCGCGGGCCCAGCTCCTTCGGCGTCGCCACCTTCATGGAGAAGTCGAAGCGCTCCGCCGCATGCACCCAGGAGGCGAGCACGTTGTTGGCGTCGCCGGTCCAGGCGATCGACCGCCCCTCGATGGAGCCGCGGTGCTCCTCGAAGGTGAGCACGTCCGCCATCACCTGGCAGGGATGGGAGATGCGGGTCAGCCCGTTGATCACCGGCACGGTGGCGAACTCGGCCAGCTCCACGAGGTCGTCGTGATCGAGGATGCGGATCATGATGGCATCGACGAAGCGCGACAGCACCCGCGCCGTGTCGGCGATGGTCTCGCCGCGGCCGAGCTGCATCTCCTGGCCGGTGAGCATGATGGTCTCGCCGCCGAGCTGGCGCATCGCCACGTCGAAGGAGACGCGGGTGCGGGTGGACGGCTTGTCGAACACCATGGCCAGCGTCTTGCCGGCGAGCGGCTTCTCCGCCTCGCCGGCGCGGCGCCTCGCCTTCATGTCCTTCGAGAGCTCCAGGACCCGGCGCAATTCACCGGCGGGGATGTCGGAAAGATCGAGAAAATGACGCACGCCGTTGCCTATCATTCTGCTGCCCCCTTCACGGACGGAAGGGCCATGGCCTCCTCCAGGCGCGACAGCGCCCGGTCGATCTTGTCGACCGCGAGGCCCATCTCTTCTTCGGACAGGATGAGGGGCGGCAGAAGCCGCACCACGTTGTCGCTCGCCCCCGGAGCGAGCAGGCCCTCCTCGCGGAAGGCGGTCACCACGTCGCCGGACGGGACGTTCATCTTGAGCCCGAGCAGCAGGCCCTGGCCGCGCACCTCGGCGATCATGGCCGGATGGCGGTCCTTCAGCTCGGCGAGCCGCTGCACGAGGCGCATGCTCAGCTCATTGACGCGATCGAGGAAGCCCTCGGCCAGCACCACGTCGAGCACCGCATTGCCCACCGCCATGGCCAGCGGGTTGCCGCCGTAGGTCGAGCCGTGGGTGCCGAGCGTCATGCCCTTGGCCGCCTCCTCGGTGGCGAGGCAGACGCCCACGGGGAAGCCGCCGCCGATGCCCTTCGCCACCGCCATGATGTCCGGCGTGATGCCGGCCCATTCATGGGCGAACAGCTTGCCGGTGCGCCCGACGCCGCACTGCACCTCGTCGAGCACGAGGAGCAGGCCCTTCTCGTCGCACAGCGCGCGCAGGCCCTTGAGGAAGCCGGCGGGGGGAACCCGCACGCCACCCTCGCCCTGGATCGGCTCCACCAGGATGGCGCCGGTCTCGTCGGTGATCGCGCCGCGCACGGCATCGAGATTACCGAACGGAACCTGGTCGAAGCCCGGCAGGTCCGGCCCGAAGCCTTCGAGATACTTGGGATTGCCGCCCGCGGCGATGGTCGCCAGCGTGCGCCCGTGGAAGGCGCCCTCGAAGGTGATGATGCGGTTCTTCGCCGGACGGCCCGACGCATACTGATACTTGCGGGCCATCTTGATGGCGCACTCCAGCGCTTCCGCGCCGGAATTGGTGAAGAACATGGTGTCGGCGAAGGTCACGGCCTTGAGCCGCTCGGCCAGCCGCTCGCCGCCCTCGATGCGGAACAGGTTGGAGATGTGCCACAGCTTGTGCGCCTGGGCCGACAGCGCCTCCACCAGATAGGGATGGGCGTGGCCGAGCACGTTCACCGCGATGCCGGCGGTGAAGTCGAGAAAACGTCGCCCGTCCGTCGTGACGAGCCAGCAGCCCTCTCCCCGTTCGAATTCGAGGTCGATGCGCGCGTAGGTCGGCAGAACGGCGGTGATCACGTTTTCCTCCTCCAGGACTGTCCGGAAGGCGCGGCCCCCAGGACGTCGGAGCGGCCCGGTTTTTCCTTAAGCCGGCTCCACAAACCCCGGAAATTAAAAGGGCCGCCCCAGCGGGAGGCGGCCCGACACCGGGATTCTAATGATCACGCGCGCGAGGTCAACTCATCCGCCCATCGACGCTGTCCCGCAACTCGCCAGCAGCGGACAACGACTTGGGGAAAACAATCTTCCCCGGGCGCCCGACTCTATTTCCGGCACCGCGCATATTGTAGGTTGCTATCCGTCAGCCACGAGATGTCGTGCGCTCCCCTTGATCCCGACGAAAAGGCGAAGGTCGTCTCGCGTGCAGCCAGCGCGCGGATCCGGGGAGGGAGTCCGAGGTTCGCACGCGGCGCGATCGCGTCGCCAGCGGCCATGAATATGCGGCGCCATGCGTACCGGCGCCGAAGATGCGGCAATGGAGAAGAGCGATGAGCTGGACAGACGAGCGCGTCGAACTCTTGAAGAAACTCTGGAGCGAAGGTCTCTCGGCGAGCCAGATCGCCGGCGAGCTCGGCGACATCACCCGCAATGCGGTCATCGGCAAGGTGCACCGGCTCGGCCTCTCCGGCCGCGCCAAGAGCCCGGTCGCCGCCGCCCGCCCGCGCAAGACCGCGCGGCCGGAGGGGCAGGAAAGCCGTCCCGTCCGGCCGCTCAGCGCCGGCAACACGGCGCTGGCCGCCCAGATCGAGGTCCATGCGGAGGAGATGCCGGAAGAGGCCCCGGCTCCTGCTCCCCAGGCCCAGACCCAGCCCGACAACGTGGTGCCGCTCGGCCAGCGCTGCACCATCATGAACCTCAACGAGAGCACCTGCCGCTGGCCCATGGGCGAGCCCGGCACCGCTGATTTCCATTTCTGCGGCGGCAAGGCGAAGCCGGGGGTGCCCTATTGCACCCACCATGCGCGCATCGCCTACCAGCCGGTGCAGGACCGCCGCCGCGACCGTCGGCTGGCCTATCTCTGAGGACTGCCCTCGGGCATCGTGCGGAGCCGCCGCCGGCCGGTGACGGCTCCCGGACCGGAACAGACCCAGCGCGGCGGCCGGAGACCCTGCCATGCCGAACGCCTCCGCTATTGCTCCGACCCTTGCCACCCTCGCCGCGGATCTCGCCACAGGCCGCACCACGGCGCGCGAGCTGGTGGAGGCGTGCCTCGACCGCATCGCGGACCCGGCAAGCGAAGGAGCGAGCGCCTTCACCCGGGTGGACGGTGCCTCTGCCCGGCGCGCCGCCGATGCCCAGGACGCCTTGCGCCAGGCCAATGCGGCGCCCTCGCCCTTCGCCGGCATCCCCATCGCCATCAAGGACCTGTTCGACATCCAGGGCGAGGTGACCACCGCCGGCTCGAAGGTGCTGGCCGACGCCCCGCGCGCCACCGCCGATGCGCCCGCCGTGGCGCGGCTGCGGCGGGCCGGCTTCGTCTTCATCGGCCGCGCCTCCATGACCGAGTTCGCTTATTCCGGGCTCGGCATGAACCCGCATTTCGGCGATCCGCGCGCGCCGTTCGAGCGCGCGGCGGGGCGGGTGGCGGGCGGCTCCACCTCCGGCGGCGCGGTGGCGGTGGCGGACGGCATGGCGCACGCGGCGCTGGGCACCGACACCGGCGGCTCCTGCCGCATCCCCGCAGCCTTCTGCGGCATCGTCGGCTTCAAGCCGACCGCCCGGCGGGTGCCCCGCGACGGCGCCTTCCCCCTCTCGACCACCCTTGATTCGGTGGGCCCGCTCGCCCGCTCGGTCGCCTGCTGCGCCAGCCTCGATGCCCTGCTGCGCGGCGCGGAGCCTCAGACGCTCCCGCCCCGCCCGGTGGCCGGCCTTCGCCTGCTCCTGCCCACCACCCTGGTGCTCGACGCTCTGGAGCCGGAGGTGGCGGAGGCGTTCGAGAGCGCGGTGGCGCGCCTGTCCCATGCCGGCGCGCGGATCAGCGCGGAACCCATGCCGGAACTGGCAGAGGCCATGGCGCTCAACGCCCGCGGCGGCTTTTCCGGTGCCGAGAGCTATGCCGCCCACCGCGCGCTTCTGGCGGAGCGCGGCGCGGAATACGATCCGCGGGTGGCGGTGCGTATCCTCAAGGGCGCGGACCTCTCGGCGGCGGATTACGTCGACCTCCTCGCCGCCCGCAGCCGCCTCCTGCCGCGGGTGACCGCGCGCCTCGCCGCATTCGATGCGCTGCTGCTGCCGACAACGCCGATCCTGCCGCCGAGGATCGCCGACCTCGCCACCGATGACGCTGCTTATGGCCGCGCCAACATGATGGCGCTGCGCAATCCCTCGCTCATCAACATGATCGACGGCTGCGCCATCTCCCTGCCGCTCGCCGGGCGCGGCGGCGCGCCGGTCGGGCTGTCCCTCGCCGCAATGGCCGATGAAGACTCCACCCTCCTCGCCATCGCCGCCGGGGTCGAGGCGGTGCTGGCCGGGCCGTAACCGCCATCCGGCCGCGCCAAGGCCTGCGGCACGGTGCCCTGCACCGCGCGCGCTGATGCGCGGCGCCGGAATGATCTATCCTGAAAGCGGCCGGCGCCGAGGATGCGCGCGGCCCGCCTCACCCCGGCGCGCGGGTCCCTCCGGCGCGCCGGCCGCACTCCCGCTCCGGACGCGCGGGCTTCCCGCCCGTTGTCGCCCGCCCTCGCACGCTTCGGCTCCAAGGACGTTCCATGGCACCTCAAAGCACGGCCCGCATCGGCATCGTCACCATCTCGGACCGCGCCAGCTCCGGCACCTATGAGGACAAGAGCGGCCCCGCCATCGAGGCCTGGCTGACGCGCGCCATCGCCAGCCCGTGGCAGGCCGACTACCGGGTCATCCCCGACGGCATGGAGAGCGTGCGCGATACCCTCCTCGCCATGTGCGACATCGGGAAGCTGGACCTCATCTGCACCACCGGCGGCACCGGGCCCTCGCCCCGCGACCTCACGCCCGAGGCCATGGCCCAGGTGATCGAGAAGCCCCTGGCCGGGTTCGGCGAGCTGATGCGGCGCAAGAGCCTGGAGGAGGTGCCCACCGCCATCCTCTCGCGCCAGGAGGCCGGGGTGCGGGGCACGACGCTGATCGTCAACCTGCCGGGCAAGCCCGCCTCCATCGGCGTCTGCCTGTCGGCCGTGTTCCCGGCGATCCCCTATTGCCTCGACCTCATCGGCGCGGCGCGCATCGAGACCGATCCCGCGGTGGTGCAGGCGTTCCGGCCGAAAGGCGCGTGACGGGAGGCGGGACGCTCAGAGCACCACCACGCCGCGCTGCTTGGCCTCGCCTTCCGGCTCCACGTGGATGGTGACCACGGTGTCCTGCATCTCCTTCTCGAAGGCGCGCTCCACCTGGTCGCAGATGTCGTGGGCGGCGCGCACGCTCATCTCGCCGGGCACCACCATGTGGAACTCGACGAAGGTGATGCGCCCGGCATGGCGGGTGCGCAGGTCGTGGGCCTCCAGCGCGCCGGTGGCGTGGGAGGAGACGATCTCGCGGATCTTGGCCACCACGTCCGGCGGCGGCGCCTCGTCCATCAGCCCGCCGACGGATTCGCGCATCATGCCCCAGCCGGTCCACAGCACGTTGAGCGCCACCAGCCCGGCGATGAGCGGATCGAGGGGCGGCCAGCCGGTCAGCGCCACCGCCACGAAGCCGATGAGCACGCCGACCGAGGTCACCACGTCGGAGAGGATGTGCTTGCCGTCGGCCACCAGGGCGGGCGAGCGATGCTCCTTGCCCACCTTGAACAGCACGAAGCACCACAGGGCATTGAGCGCGGTGGCGAGGCCGTTGAGGATCATGCCCTGCACCGGCTGGTCGGGCATGGTCGGCGCGAGCAGGCCGAAATAGGCCTCGCGCATGATGGTCAGCGCGGCGATGACCACCAGCACGCCCTCGGCGACGGCCGAGAGATATTCGGCCTTGTAGTGGCCGAAGGGATGGTTGTCGTCGGCCGGGCGGCTGGCGAGGCGCAGCGCGATCAGCGCCCCGGCCGAGGCCACCACGTTGATGATGCTTTCCAGCGCGTCGGACAGCAGCGCCACCGAGCCCGTGACCCAATAGGCCGCCGACTTCAGCAGCAGCACCGCGACGCCGACCACCACGCTGGTGAGCGCCACCCGGATGGTGAGGCGGCTCGAGCGGGAATTGGGATCGTGCGGGCGTTCCAGGAGGTTCTGGAACGGCTGTCTGTGGTTGGCGGTCTGCCGTGAAGCCACCCGGTGCGCTCCAGATTAGAACGTCTCGAAAATTCGCGCCCACTGATACCCCAGGCGGGGGGCTTCAGGAAGTCCGGGGCGGCATTTTCGGCACGGGACTTTCGACGCGGCTTCCCGGGGACGCACGTCGCGCCGGGGCGGACGGACGCAGGGCGCGTCAGCAGCCGCAGGCCCGTACCTCCGCGACCAGCGCGCGCTTGCGTTCGAGATCGGCATAGCCGTGGAGCACCCGGTCGCCGATCACATAGGCCGGGGTGTCGACCACCCGCAAAGCGGCCGACAGGTCCACCGCCGCGCTGAGCCGCTGGGTGACCTCCGGCTGGTTCCCTTCCCGGAACAGCTTGTAGGGGTCGAGGCCCACGAGGCGCGCGGTGGCGATGGCGCCGGCGCCGTCGATCACGCCCTCGCGGGCCGCCAGCAGCTCGTAGAAGCGGGCGAAGGTGAGGTCGTCGGACAGCTGGAGTACCGCCAGCGCCACCCGCGCCGCCTCCACTGCGCGCAGGTCGCGGCGCGGCGTCTGGACGATGGCGTAGCCGAGGCGGGGATCGCCGGCGATCAGCTCCTTCATGTCGGTGACGGAACGCCGCCAGTCGGGCGCATTGACGTCCACCAGCTCGGTGATGGTGGGCGAGCCGCCCGGGGCGCCCACCTGCGCCTTGCCGATCAGCGCGCCGAGCAGGCCCGCCGCGTCGAGACTCATCTGCGGTAGCGCCGCCAGCGCCGGAGGCACCGGCCCGGTCTCGGCCCGGAGCGGCGACGCGAGGGCGGCGAGGCCGACGACGGCTCCGGCCCGAAGGACGCTGCGGCGCGACAGGTCCGCGCCATCCCGCGACGGCGCGCCCCCATCCCGGCCGATCATTCGGCCGCCTTGGCCTTGGCGCGGGCGGTGGCGAGCTCCGCCTCCAGGTC
>JAFIHR010000140.1 GCA_017849325.1 Xanthobacter autotrophicus
GCCCGACAGGACGCCTTTCAGCTCCTGCGTCAGCTCCGCCATGCGGGCCTCGGCCTCGGCGCGCTTCTGCCGGCCTTCCTGCTGCACCTGGAGCACCCCGCTCACCGTGTCGATGAGGTCGCGGTTGGTTTTCTCCAGGGTCTCCATGTCGATGACGCCGCGCTGCGCCTGCTTCTCGATCTCGATGGCCTGGTCCTTCATCATCTTGGAGGCCTGCTGCATCATCTCGTTGGTGGCGTCGGAGACGGTCTTCTGCAGGTCGAGGGCCTCCGACTGGCGGGTGAGGCCGAGCAGCAGCACCATCTTCTGCTTCCACACCGGAATGGTGAGGTGGGTGGTGGCCTGGAGGTTCTCGATCAGCGTCTCGTCGCCCGCCTGCACGATGCGGATCTGCGGCAGTTGCTGGATGCCGATCTGCCGCGCCTGCTGAAGATAGAAGATGCGCTTCTCCAGCCGGTCGAGGGCCTGCACCGCATCCTGGTAGTCCTGCGCCGCCATGAGGCCGTCGCCGGTGGCCTGCGCCGCATCGGCCCGCGCCTTCAGCGCCGCCAGGGGGCCGGCGCGGAACTCCTCGGCGAAGGTCTTGCCCGCGGCGATATGGGCTTCCACCGCGGTGATGGACTGCTTGGTCTCCTCGTGCAGCTCGTCGAGCAAAGAGATGTCGCGGCGCAGGGTGTCCTTGTGGCGGTCGAGCTCGATGTTCACCGCCTCGATCTGGCTGGCCACGTCCTCGAACTTGCCGATGAAGCGGGTGAGCCGGCTCTGGGCGGTGGTGAACAGCTTCTCGATGAAGCCGGCATCCTGCACCGAGGCGGGGTCGAGGCCGCGCGCCTTCTCGATCACGTCGAGCAGCAGCTTGCCGGTCTCGCCCATGTCCTTGTTGCGGGTCTGGGCGAGGACGCGGTCGGCGAAGGCCACCACGTCGCGCTGCGACTTCTCGCCGAAGCTCGCCACCAGGGCGCGGTCGGACAGATCGATGCCGGCCTTGATCTGGGCCACCTGCCGGGGGTCGGCGACCACCACGGGCAGGGTGCCGGGCGAGGTTTCGGCCACCGTCACGGGAGTCTCGGCCATCGTCATCCTCCACCTCGGCACCGCGCCGAGCGGGGAAGATTTAAGACAGCTTCATGACAGCGGCGTGATGGCCGGTCCGGCGCGCGACAGGATGGTGCGCCCGCCGCGCCGCAACCGCCTCAGGAGCCGCCGCGCTCCGACTTGTTGAAATTGCTCATATGGCCTTCGCGGGACGCCTGGGCGCGCCATGACTTGATGATGCCCTTGGACGGGCCCTCGGCCACGGTGCGCGACATCAGGCGGTCCATCTTCTGGCTGCCGCAATGGGGGCAGACCGCAACGTCCGACGCGCGCATCAGCAGCTCGCTGTCCTTGTCGCAATCCGCACAATGATAACCGTAGAGCGGCATGCGCAATTCTCCCGTCGGGGCCTTTGAAACCCCTTGTTGGTCAACATCGGCCGGCCCGCGCGTCCGCGTCCGCCATCCCGCCGAGAGGGCGGCGCGCAGGCCGAAGCGCACCCTGAAGGATGCCTCACGGCTTGATAAAAGCAAATCCGGGGCCAGATGAAGGGGCAGCGCCGCCCCCGACGGGCGGGGCGGGAGGGGACAGGCGCCCGCGTCGCTTGCCGCCCCCGCCGGTGACGGCTAGAAGAGCCGCAACTTCCCATTCCCTCATGACGGAGCCGCCGGCCCATGGCCTCCTACCAGTATGCCTACCACATGCACGGCCTCACCAAGACCTACCCGGGCGGCAAGAAGGTCTTGGACAACGTGCACCTGTCCTTCTACCCCGACGCCAAGATCGGCGTGCTCGGCGTCAACGGCGCCGGCAAGTCCACTTTGCTGCGCATCATGGCCGGCATGGACAAGGATTTTTCCGGCGAGGCCAAGCCCGCCGAGGGCGTGCGCGTCGGCTACCTGCCCCAGGAGCCCCAGCTCGACCCCGAGAAGACCGTGCGCGAGAACGTGATGGACGGGGTGGCCAAGCAGAAGGCCATCCTCGACCGCTACAACGAGCTCGCCATGAATTATTCGGACGAGACCGCGGACGAGATGACCCAGCTCCAGGACGAGATCGAGGCCCAGGGCCTGTGGGATCTCGACTCCAAGGTGGAGCAGGCGATGACCGCGCTGGGCTGCCCGCCCGACGACTGGGAGGTCACCAGGCTCTCGGGCGGCGAGCGGCGCCGCATCGCGCTCTGCCGCCTGCTCTTGGAGCAGCCCGAGGTGCTGCTGCTGGACGAGCCCACCAACCATCTGGACGCCGAGACGGTGAACTGGCTGGAAGGGCATCTGCGCACCTATCCGGGCGCCATCCTGATCGTCACCCATGACCGCTACTTCCTGGACAACGTGACGGGCTGGATCCTGGAGCTCGATCGCGGCCGGGGCATTCCCTACGAGGGCAATTATTCCTCCTGGCTCGGCCAGAAGCAGAAGCGCCTGCAGCAGGAGGGCCGCGAGGACGAGGCCCGCCAGCGCGCGCTCGCCCGC
>JAFIHR010000141.1 GCA_017849325.1 Xanthobacter autotrophicus
CCCTTCGATCTCGTCGTGTTCGGCGCCACCGGCGACCTCGCCCGCCGCAAGCTGCTGCCCGCCCTGTTCGAGCGCGACTGCGCCGGCCAGCTTCCTCCGGAGGGGCGGATCATCGGCGTTTCCCGCCGGCCCATGGAGGAAGCGGCGTTCCGTGCCTTCGCCCGCGACGCGGTGGAGGATCGCGACGGCATCGAGACCCACGCCGGCAGCGACCTGCCCCGCTTCCTCGACCGCCTGACCTATGTCGCCGCCGACGCCCTCTCCGACGAGGGCTGGGATGGGCTCGCCCGCTGCCTCGCCGCGGGGGCGGAGAGGATCCGGGTGTTCTACCTCGCGGTGGCGCCGGACCTCATCGGCCCGATCTGCGCGCGCATCGGCGCCCACGGCCTCGTCACGCCGCACAGCCGCGTGGTGATGGAGAAGCCGGTGGGCCACGACCTCGCCTCGGCCCTGGCGGTGAACGCGGCGGTGGGCGAGGTCTTCCCGGAAGAGGCGGTGTTCCGCATCGATCACTACCTCGGCAAGGAGACGGTGCAGAACCTCATGGCGCTGCGCTTCGCCAATGCTTTGTTCGAGCCGGTGTGGAACAACGCCCATATCGACCACGTGCAGATCACGGTGGCCGAGAGCATCGGCACCGCCGGGCGCGCCGGCTATTACGACAGCGCCGGCGCCCTGCGCGACATGGTGCAGAATCACATCCTCCAGCTGCTCTGCCTCGTCGCCATGGAGCCGCCGGTCTCGCTGGAGGCCGACGCGGTGCGCGACGAGAAATTGAAGGTGCTGAAAGCCCTCGATCCCATCGATGCCGGCACTGCGCCCCGCCTCACCGTGCGCGGCCAGTATCGTGCCGGGGCCTCGGCGGGGGGCGCGGTGCCCGGCTATCTGGAGGAGCTGGGCGTGCCCGCCTCCAACACCGAGACCTTCGTTGCGCTGAAGGCCCATATCGCCAACTGGCGCTGGTCGGGCGTGCCGTTCTATCTGCGCACCGGCAAGCGGCTGGCGTCCCGCGTCTCCGAGATCGCGGTGGCGTTCCGGCCCATCCCCCATTCGGTGTTCGATTCCCAGGCGGGGCCGATCCGCCCCAACCGGCTCATCATCCGCCTGCAGCCGGACGAAGGGGTGCGGCTCTGGCTGATGATCAAGGACCCGGGGCCCGGCGGCATGCGCCTCGAGCACGTGCCCCTCGACATGAGCTTCGCCAGCGTGTTCGGCGTGCGCAATCCGGATGCCTACGAGCGCCTCATCATGGACGTGGTGCGCGGCAACCAGACCCTGTTCATGCGGCGCGACGAGGTGGAGGCCGCGTGGCGCTGGATCGATCCCATCCAGCAAGCCTGGCGCGCCGAGCGCGAGCCGCCCAAGCCGTACACCGCCGGCACCTGGGGCCCCTCCGCCGCCATCGCCCTCATCGAGCGCGACGGGCGCACCTGGACCGACGACGGCTGAGCCCGGGCCGTCCCGGTGGCCCTGGTCGGCGGGGCGCCGCCACCGCGCCCGGCGCGGCATCGCCCGGAACCCGTCAGAAGGCCCGCCCCCCGAGTTCCCCATCCCGCCCCGCGACTGAAGAGACCGACGCCCCCATGAGCGCACAAACCCCCATTTCCCTGTCGGTCTTCGAGGATCCGGACGCCCTCGCCCGCGCCCTCGCCGGCCGGGTGGCGGAGGCGCTTCGCGCCCGCCTCGCACGGGAGGGGGCGGCGTGCCTCGCGGTCTCGGGCGGGCGCACGCCGGAGCGCTTCCTCGCCGCCCTGAGCCGGGAGCCGCTGGCGTGGGACCGCATCACCGTCACCCTGGTGGACGAGCGCTGGGTGCCGGAGGCTTCGCCGCGCTCCAACGCCGCATTGGTGCGCCGCCACCTGCTGGAGAACGCGGCCGCGGCGGCCCGTTTCGTGCCGCTCTACACCGGCGCGCCGACGCCCGAGGACGGCCTTGCCGAGGCCACCCGGCGCGTCGCCGCCCTGCCGCTGCCGTTCGCCGCCGTGGTGCTGGGCATGGGCGACGACGGCCACACCGCGTCTTTCTTCCCGGGCGCCGACGCCCTGCCGGCCGCCATCGACCCAGAGGCCGAAGCCCTGCTGTGCGCCGTGCGTGCCGAGGCGGCGGGCGAGCCGCGTATCACCTTCGCCCTGCCCTGCCTCATCGGCGCCGACATGGTAGTGTTGCACATTGAGGGCATGGGCAAGCGATCCGTTCTGGATGAAGCGCGACGGGAGGGGCCGGAAGGCGCCTTGCCGATCCGTGCGGTGTTGCGCCATGTGTCCCGGCCGCTCGACGTCATGTGGTGTCCCTGAAGGAGACGTGTCCGCTCATGTCCGATGCTGATGCCATCTGGCAGTCCCTCACCGCTGTCCGCGAGACCGGGAAGGCGACGCCCATCGCGCGTTTGTTCGACAAGCCAGGCCGATTTGCCGCTTTTTCCCGCCGCTCCGACGACCTCCTCCTCGACTTCTCCAAGACCGCGCTGACCGAGGAAAGCCTCGCGCTGCTGCTGCGCCTCGCCGCCACCACCGCGGTGGCCGACAAGCGCGACGCCATGTTCCGCGGCGAGCGCATCAACCTGACCGAGAATCGCTCCGTGCTTCACGTGGCGCTGCGCGACGGCGCACCCGAGCCGCTGCAGCTCGACGGCGTGGACGCCAGGGCCGAGGTGCATGGCACCCTGGAGCGGCTGTCCGCCTTCGCCGCGGCGGTGCGCTCGGGCGCGATCGCCGGCGCCAAGGGGCAGGCCTTCACCGATGTGGTGAACATCGGCATCGGCGGCTCCGACCTCGGCCCGGCCATGGTGACGCTCGCCCTCGCCCCCTATCACGACGGGCCGCGGGCGCATTTCGTCTCCAATGTGGACGGCGCCCACATCACCGACGTGCTCAAGGGGCTCGACCCCGCCACCACCTTGTTCATCGTCGCGTCCAAGACCTTCACCACGGTGGAGACCATGTGCAACGCCGGCACGGCGCGGGCGTGGATCGTCGAGGCCCTGGGCAAGAAGGCGGTGGGGGACCATTTCGCCGCCGTCTCAACCGCCCTCGACAAGGTGTCCGCCTTCGACATCTCGGCGGCGCGCACCTTCGGCTTCTGGGACTGGGTGGGCGGGCGCTATTCGGTCTGGTCGGCCATCGGCCTGCCGGTGATGATCGCGGTGGGGCCGGAGCATTTCGGGGCGTTCCTCTCGGGTGCCGCGGCCATGGACGCGCATTTCCGCACCGCGCCGTTCGAGGACAACCTGCCGGTGCTGCTCGCCCTCATCGGACTGTGGCACCGCAACGTGTGCCATTACCCGAGCCGGGCCATCATCCCCTATGACCAGCGCCTCGCCCGCTTCCATGCCTATCTCCAGCAGCTCGACATGGAGAGCAACGGCAAGAGCGTGACGGTGAACGGCAAGCCGGTGAAGCGGCCCACCGGCCCGGTGGTGTGGGGCGAGCCGGGCACCAATTCGCAGCACGCCTTCTTCCAGGCGCTCCACCAGGGCACCGACGTGGTGCCGGTGGAATTCCTCATCGCCGCTCGCGGCCACGAGCCGGCGCTCAAGCAGCACCACGACCTGCTCAAGGCCAATTGCCTCGCCCAGTCGGAAGCGCTCATGCGCGGGCGCACCCTGGAGGAGGCGAGCGCCCAGATGACGGCGAAGGGGATGCCGCCCGAGGAGGTGGCCCGCATCGCCCCGCACCGGGTGTTCCCCGGCAGCCGGCCGTCGGTGACGCTGGCCTACGACCTGCTCGACCCCTTCACTCTGGGCCGGCTGATCGCGCTCTATGAGCACCGGGTGTTCGTGGAGGCCGCGGTGTGGGGAATCAATGCCTTCGATCAATGGGGCGTGGAGCTCGGCAAGGAGCTGGCGACCGGTCTGTTGCCTGCGGTCCAGGGCGGCGCGGCGCCGGCCGGGGCCTCGCCCTCCACCCTCGGACTGCTGGAGCATCTGGGCGCCGGGCAGAAATAGGCTCAGCGCTCCCGCCGGCCCGCACCGCATGGACCTAAGGAAAAGGCCGCCGTCCGAACCGGACGACGGCCTTCCGTCCAAATGGGGGTGCGCGCGGGAGCCGCCCGTGCGCGGTTCAACGCAGGACGGCGAGGCCGCCGCTGAGGCCGTTGGGGCTGAGCCCCGGCTGGCCGAGCGCCTCGGCCACGCGCAGATAGTGGCGCATGATGTCGGTGGCGCTGACCACGCCGAGCAGCTCGAAATTCTCGATGACCGGCAGGTGACGGATCTGATTCTCGTCCATCAGCCGCATCACCGTCTCGATCGTGTCGGAGGTGGTGCAGGAGATCACCGGCCCGGCCATCAGGCTGGCGAGCACCATCTCGCAGGTGCGCGGCCCGTGCTCCAGGAGCGCGCGGGTGACGTCGCGCTCGGAGAACACGCCGATCACCGTGTCGCCCTCGGTGCTGCAATCATCCTTCACGATGACCGACGAGATGTTCTCGCGCCGCATCACCTTGACCGCCTGGGCGACCTTTTCGTTCATGCGGACCGTGACGATCCGCGTATCCCGCTTTTCCCGAAGGATGTCCTCGACCGTAATCATGACTGGCGTTCCTCTCCCGCGGCATAACCGCTCACGTCCCACGGCGTGCCCTTCGGGTCTGCTGCCGCGAGCCGTTATGCTGGCTCAAATTTGGAATCTGTCAACAGACCTGCCCCGTCTCAGCTCCGCGCGGCGGGTCGCCGCAGGTCCCGGAGCCGCGGCGGCGCAGGGAAAGGCGCGCACGGCGCACGGGCGGCACGAGGCCGCGCCGCGCTCCGCTTCTGCGCGCCGGAGGGGCCGGTTCAGGCCGCCGCCTTGGTCTTGGCGATGAGCGCGACGAAGCGGTCGAACAGATAGTGGCTGTCCTGCGGGCCGGGGCTCGCCTCCGGGTGGTACTGCACCGAGAACACCGGCCTGTCGGCCAAAGCGATGCCCGCGTTCGAGCCGTCGAACAGGGAGACGTGGGTCTCCACCGCATTGGCCGGCAGGCTCTCCCGGTCCACGGCGAAGCCGTGGTTCATGGAGGTGATCACCACCTTGCCGGTGGTCAGGTCCTTCACCGGATGGTTCGCGCCGTGGTGGCCCTGGTGCATCTTCACGGTGCGCCCGCCCACCGCGAGGCCGATCATCTGGTGACCGAGGCAGATGCCGAAGGTGGGCACGCCCGTCTCGATCACCTTGCGGATCACCGGCACCGCATATTCCCCGGTGGCCGCCGGATCACCGGGGCCGTTGGAGAGGAACACGCCGTCCGGCGCGAGCGCCAGGATGTCCTCCGCCGAGGTGGTGGCGGGCACCACGGTGACCTTGCAGCCGGCCCCCGCCAGCAGGCGCAGGATGTTGCGCTTCACGCCGTAGTCGATGGCCACCACGTGGAACTGGCCATCCTCCTGCCGGCCGTAGCCGATGCCCCATTCCCAGGGGGTCTCGTCCCAGCCGAAGCGCTGGACGGCGGTGACCTCGGGCACGAGGTCCATGCCGACGAGGCCGGGCCAGGCGCGGGCCTCGGCCTTCAGCGCCTCGAGGTCGAACCGGCCGTCGGCGCGATGGGCGATCACCGCATTGGGCATGCCCTTCTCGCGGATCAGCGCGGTGAGCGCGCGGGTGTCGATGCCGGAGATGCCGGGAATGCCGCGCGCCTTCAGCCATTGATCGAAATGGCGCGTCGCGCGGTAGTTCGACGGCTCGGTCACCGCGGTGCGCAGCACCACCCCGCGCACCCCGGAAGCGGCGGCCATGGAGACCGTCTCGATATCTTCCTCGTTGGTGCCCACGTTGCCGATGTGCGGGAAGGTGAAGGTGATGATCTGGCCGGAATAGGAGGGGTCGGTGAGCACCTCCTCATAGCCGGTCATGGCGGTGTTGAAGCACACCTCGCCGGACAGCGTCGCCTCGGCGCCGATGCCGAAGCCCGTCAGCACGGTGCCGTCCGCCAGCACCAGCACGGCGGTGGGCGTGGGCTCGGCCCAGCTGTCGCCGGCCGCAGGATTCTGCCCGGAGGCGCCGGGCGCGCCGGCGGGATCCGAGGGGGGCATGTCTTGTTCGTTGGTCATGGATCGCCTAGATAGAGCCTTGCGCGGCACGTTTCCAGCGTCCCGCGTGCGAAATCGTGCGCCGATATCGCGCCGGCGGCCATGCGGGCCGGCACGGTCGTGCCCGGCGCCGGGGCCCGATGGGAGGACCTCGCGCCGGATGGCGCCCGATCAGCCAGCGCGTTCGCGCTCCGGCACGCCCGAAGGCGCCGGACGCGACGCCCGATGGATGCCGTGAACAGGCCGCGCAGCGATGGGGGAACGTCGCGCCGCGCCTGGGAGCGTCCCAAGCCCCCTCACTGGACAGGTTTCAAAGGATTCGTTCCGTGCTTCGTGACGACATCAACGCCGCGCTGAAAAACGCGCTCAAGGCCCAGGAAAAACGCCGCACCTCGACGCTGCGGCTGATCAACGCCGCCATCAAGGACCGCGACATCGAGCAGCGCGGCCACGGCAAGGATCCGCTCTCCGACGACGAGGTCCGCGCCCTGCTCGCCAAGATGGTGAAGCAGCGCGAGGAAAGCGCGCGCATCTATGACGACGGCGGGCGCCCCGAGCTCGCCGAGCAGGAGCGCGAGGAGATCGGCTACATCAAGGCCTTCCTGCCGCAGCAGCTCTCCGAGGCGGAGACCCGCGAGGCCATCGCCGCGGTGATCGCCGAGATCGAGGCGACCGGCATCAAGGACATGGGCCGCACCATGGGCGTGCTGAAGGAGCGCTTCGCCGGCGCCATCGACTTCTCCAGGGCCTCCGCCTGGGTGAAGGAAGCCCTTTCCGGCGCCGCGGGCTGAGGCGCCGGGGCCCGCCCGGAAAGCCGCCGGATCACAAAGGGGGCGCCCGCAGCGCCCCCTTTTGCCGTCTCCGGCCGGGCGATGGCGTCAGCGCCGGCCCCAGATCGCCGGATCGATCTTGCCATCGAGATCCGGCATGTCCTCGGCCAGGAAGCGGGGCACCTCGCCGGCGCGCCGCCGCTCCAGGTAATGCCGGGTCAGGCGGACGACGAGGCCGGAGAGCAGCACGATAGCGATGAGGTTGATGGTCGCCATCAGGCCCATGGAGGCATCCGCCGTGTTGAACACGGTTGCGACGCTCTGCAGCGAGCCCCACACCACCATGGCCAGCAGCGCGGCGCGCAGGATCCAGATCCCCGCCACATGGCCGTGCCCGAGGAACACCAGGGCGTTCTCGGCATAGGAATAATTGCCGATGATGGAGGTGAAGGCGAAGAAGAAGATGGCGATCGCCACGAAATAGCGCCCGGCCGCGCCCACGTAGCTCTCCATGGCCGCCTGGGTGAGCTGGGTGCCGGTGATGCCCGATTCGGGCACCAGCGCGCCCGACAGCAGGATCAGCAGCGCCGTGGCAGTGCAGATCACGATGGTGTCGATGAACACGCCGAGCGACTGCACGAAGCCCTGGCTCACCGGATGGTGCGGATCGGGCGTCGCCACGGCGGCGATGTTGGGGGCGCTGCCCATGCCTGCCTCGTTGGAGAACAGGCCGCGCTTCACGCCGTTGAGCATGGCCGCCGCCAGCCCGCCGGTACCGCCCGCCACCGCCTCCTCGAAGCCGAAGGCGTTCTTGACGATATGGCCGAGCATGGCCGGCACCTCTCCCGCATGGGTGACGAGGGCGTAGAGCGCCAGCGCCACATAGGCCAGCGCCATGAAGGGCACCACCACCTCCGCCGTCTTGGCGATGGCCGAGATGCCGCCGAAGATGATGATGCCGGCCAGCACCGCCAGCACCACGCCGGTGGCGAGCGGCGGCACGTCGAACGCGCCTTCCATGGCGTGGGCGATGGAATTGGCCTGCACCGCGTTGAACACGAGGCCGAACGACAGGATCAGGCAGGCGGCGAAGATGCCGCCCGCCCACGGCGCGCCGAGCCCCTTGGCGATGTAGAAGGAGGGGCCGCCGCGATAGCGGCCTTCGTCGTCGGTCACCTTGAAGAGCTGGGCGAGCGTGCTCTCGGCGAAGGCCGTGGCCATGCCGAGCGCCGCCACCACCCACATCCAGAAGATCGCGCCCGGCCCGCCGAGGGTCAGCGCCACGGCGACGCCGGCGATGTTGCCGGTGCCCACCCGCGAGGCGAGCGAGGTGCACAGCGCCTGGAACGGCGTGATGCCGGCGCGGTCGCCCGCCTTGGAGCCGAGCACCGCGCGGATCATCTCCGGAAAGTGGAGAATCTGGATGAACTTGAGCCGCAGGGTGAAATAGATGCCCACCGCAAGCAGGCCATAGATCAGGACATAGCCCCAGAAGACCGTGTTCAGAAAATCGACGACCGTATCCATGATAAGGTGCCCCCAGCCTTGCGTCAGGCTAAGCCCAAGCCGGGCCCGCCGTCTATGCGCAAGATGGCGCGTATGCTTGATATTTGGCGCCAGCACCGGCGTCGCCGGACGGCCGGCGCGCCCGGCCCGCGGGCACAGCCGCGTGATCGCCCGGTCGTGCGCCTTGGCACCGGCGGCGCCGGCGCGCTATTTTCACGCCGGACACGCGGCGGCATCCGCGCAGGCAGGACGGCGAACACGGGTCATGACCGACTTTCTCTCCGGCAAGCTCGGCCCCTCGGGCGAGGCGGCGCTCGGCGCGCCTGCCCCCGGTGCGCGGCCGGATGCGGGCGGCACCGGCCATCCGGCGCGGCCGCAGGCTGGCGGCTGGCTGCTGTGGGGGCTGGCCGCCCTCGCCGGGGCGCTGCTCGGCGCCGGCATCCTGCTGTGGGCCCGCAACGGATCGGCCGTATTCTTCGACGTCATGAGCTCGGGCATCGCCTCCTGCCTGTGATCGCCCGCTCGCGCCGGCCGCGCCGGCCCAAAGAGGTTCCATGCCTGCCCTCAGCCCTTCGCCCCGCACCAAGATCGTCGCCCTCGTCGCCGCCTTCCTCGCCGGCGCCCTGATCCTCGTCGTCGCGGCCACGCAGCTGCTGCCCGGCGGGGGACGCGGGGGCAGCGGCAGCGCCGCGGTGGGCGGGCCGTTCCAGCTCAAGGACCAGGACGGGCGCCCGGTCACCGAGGCGATCCTCAAGGGCAAGCCCTCGCTGCTCTTCTTCGGCTTCACCCACTGTCCGGACGTGTGCCCCACGGCGCTGTTCGAGATGTCGGAAATCTTCACCGCCCTCGGGCCGGATGCGGAGAAGGTGCAGGCCTTCTTTGTCAGCGTCGATCCCGAGCGCGACACGCCGGAGGTGATGAAGTCCTACCTCTCGAGCTTCGCGCCGCAGCTGCGCGGCCTCACCGGCACGCCGGACGAGGTGGATGGCATCAAGAAGGAATACCGGGTCTATTCCCGCAAGGTGCCGCTGTCGGAGGGCGACTACACTATGGACCACACGGCGGTGGTCTATCTCATGGACAAGACCGGCGCCTTCGTCGGCCCGTTCAATACCAAGCAGCCGCCGGCGAATGCCGCGGCGGCGCTGAAGCCGTATTTCTGAGCGCCCGGGCGCGGCGCGAGAGACCGTGCTCGGTCTTGTCCCAATGGTGCGGCCGGCGGATCAGCTCGAAGAAGGCACGCCAGGCCGCCGCCGACAGCAGCAGCCAGTAGAAAGGGATGGTGGCCACCACGGTCCAGCGCCCCATGATGCCGCGCCGCCCGAGCCCGGCGAGATTGGTGAGCGCGGTGCCCGCATAGCCCACCAGCAGGGTGGTGTAGGTGAGCGCCGAGGTGATCACCTCGGCCATGGAGGTGCAGGGCAGGCCGATCACCCCGAGCGCCATGTCGCGGGCGAGCAGGGCGAGGCAGAACGGATGCACCAGCGCCGCCGCCAGCGGCCCGGCCGTCAGCAGGGCGAAGGCGGCCGTCGCCTCGCCGCCGAGATCGCGCACGAGGGTCCGGGGATGGCGGGCATGCACCAGGATGGTCTGCATCCAGCCCTTGAGCCAGCGGGTGCGCTGCTTCAGCCAGGCCGACAGGGAGATGGGCGCCTCCTCGAAGGTGGAGGAGGAGATCACCGCCGTGCGCCAGCCGGCGCGGGCGAGGCGGATGCCGAGATCGGCATCCTCGGTGACGTTGAAGGGGTCCCAGGCCCCCACCTGCTCCAGCACGTCGCGGCGGAAATGGTTGGAGGTGCCGCCCAAGAGGATCGGCAGGCC
>JAFIHR010000014.1 GCA_017849325.1 Xanthobacter autotrophicus
CCCTCCGCTCCGCCGGCCTCGGTCTTCAGCCAGGCGGCGCCGCAGGCCTTCGCCAGCTCGCGCACGCGCAGGATGTAGCTCTGCCGCTCGGTCACCGAGATGACGCCGCGGGCATCCAGCAGGTTGAAGACGTGGGAGGCCTTGATGCACTGGTCGTAGGCCGGCAGCGCCAGGAGGTGCTTGTCGCCCCGGTCGCCGGCCGCCAGATATTTGTGGCAGGCGCTCTCCGCCATGCGGAACTGCTCGAGCAGCATGTCGGTGTCGGCATATTCGAAATTGTGCCGCGAATATTCCTGCTCGGCCTGCAGGAAGACGTCGCCATAGGTGGTCTTCTCGGGCCCTTCGCGGCCGTTGAAGTTGAGGTCGTAGACGTTCTCGACCCCCTGCACATACATGGCGAGGCGCTCAAGGCCATAGGTCAGCTCGCCCGAGACCGGGGCGCATTCGAAGCCGGCCACCTGCTGGAAGTAAGTGAACTGCGAGACTTCCATGCCGTCGCACCAGCACTCCCAGCCGAGGCCCCACGCGCCCAGCGTCGGGCTCTCCCAATCGTCCTCGACGAAGCGCACGTCATGCAGCGCGAGGTCGATGCCGATGGCGGCGAGCGACTTCAGATAGAGCCCCTGCAAATCCTCGGGCGAGGGCTTCAGGATCACCTGGAACTGGTAGTAATGCTGCAGCCGGTTGGGGTTCTCGCCGTAGCGCCCGTCCTTGGGCCGGCGCGAGGGCTGCACATAGGCCGCCTTCCAGGGCTTCGGCCCCAGCGCGCGCAGCGTGGTGGCGGGATGGAAGGTGCCCGCGCCCACCTCCATGTCGTAGGGCTGGAGGATGACGCAGCCCTGGTCCGCCCAGAAGCGCTGCAGGGTAAGCAGCAGGGCCTGGAACGAGCGGTCGGGCCGCATGTGGGCGGGCAGGCTGGGATCGATCATGGGCGATCAGGGGCTCTGAAGGGACGCCGGAGCCCATCGCCCGACGGCAGATCGCGGCCCTGACGCCACCTCGAAACAAGGTGGACGAAACGAACGGCGCCGATCCCCTCGGGAGCGGCGCCGGCCGGACACTAGATTTTCGCCTTCGCAAGATCAAGGGAGCGCCCGCTCAGGCCGGCGCCCCGCCGATCGCGACGGCGCTCACCCGCGCGAGCGGGCGCGCACCATAAAGTCGTCGAAGGTGAACTCGGCCACCTGCCACCATAGATAGGCATTGCTGCGGAACGCCTTGACGTCGTCCCACATGGTCTTGAACGCCGGGTTCTTGGCCGAGATCTCGTCATAGAGCGTGGTGGCGGCCTTGTAGGCGGCATCCATCACGTCGTTGGGATAGCGGCGAAGCTGGGCGCCGGAGCGCACCAGGCTCTGGATGGCGGGCGGGTTCTTGGCATCGTAGCGCGCCAGCATGTTGGTGTTGGACTGCGCCATGGCCGCCAGCAGCACCGACTGGTAGGTCTTCGGCAGGGAGTTGAACTTCTCCAGGTTCACGAAGTAGTTCAGCGCCGCGCAGCCTTCCCACCAGCCGGGATAGTAATAATACTGCGCCACCTTGTAGAGGCCGAGCTTCTCGTCGTCGTAGGGCCCGACCCATTCGGCGGCATCGATGGTGCCCTTTTCCAGCGCCGGATAGATGTCGCCGCCCGCGAGCTGCTGCGGCACCACGCCGAGCTTGGCCATCACCTGCCCGGCGATGCCGGCGATGCGCATCTTGAGGCCCTTGAGGTCCTCCACCGACTTCACTTCCTTGCGGAACCAGCCGCCCATCTGGGCGCCGGTATTGCCGCCGGGCATCATCACCACGCCGTAGCTCTTGTAGAAGTCGTTGAGCAGCTTCATGCCGTTGCCCTGCTCGAACCAGGCCTGGGTCTGGCGGGCATTGAGGCCGAAGGGGATGGCGGTGCCGAAGGCGAAGGTCGGATCCTTGCCCACGTAGTAATAGGACGCCGAATGGCACATCTCGACGGTGTTGTTCTGGGTGGCGTCGAGGGCCTGCAGGCCGGGCACGATCTCACCGGCCGCGAACACCTGGATCTGGAACTTGCCGTCGGTGGCCTCCTTGACCACCTCCGCCATGAACTCGCCGGCGCCGTAGATCGTGTCGAGGGATTTGGGGAAGGACGACGTGCAGCGCCATTTCACCTCCGGCATCGACTGGGCGATGGCGGGCATGGCAAGCGCGGTGGTGGCGGCCACACCGGTTCCGGCGGCGGTCAGGAACTCGCGGCGTTTCATGAGCGGCTCTCCCTAAACGATTATACGAGGATGCCCCCGCCCCCCGGATGTGGGACATCCCTACCGTCTTCTAGAGCGCGTTCCGCGTCGGGAAAAGCCGCAAATGGGCGAATGGCGCCCGTGGCGCACCGCGGGAGCACGATCCGCGGGCGCGGGGCGCAGGAAGGGCGGTCCGCCGGACCCTGCAGGCGGACCGGGGCGCAGCGCGGCGCCTATTGCTCCATCACGATGCGCGGCGCCGGACGGGCGATGCCGGCCGCCTTTTCGAGCGCGGCCTTCACGCCCTCGGCCACCCGCAGGTAGGCCGCCGCCTGCTCGCTCTCCGGCGCCGCCACCATGACCGGCGTGCCGGCATCGGACAGCTCGCGGATCTTCATGTGCAGCGGGATCTCGCCGAGGAAGGGCACGCCCAGCTTGTCCGCCTCCGCATGGGCGCCGCCGTGGCCGAAGATGTCCGAGCGCTCGCCGCACTTCGGGCAGACGAAATAGGCCATGTTCTCGACCACGCCGAGGATCGGGACGTTGACCTTCTCGAACATGGCGACGCCGCGGCGGGCATCGATGAGGGCCATGTCCTGCGGCGTGGAGACCACCACCGCGCCGGCGAGATTGACCTGCTGGGCCATGGTGAGCTGGGCGTCGCCCGTGCCGGGGGGCATGTCCACCACCAGCACGTCGAGCGGGCCCCATTTCACCTCGCGCAGCATCTGGGTGATGGCGGTCATCACCATGGGGCCGCGCCAGATCATCGGGGTGTCCTCCTCGACCAGGAAGCCGATGGACATGAGCTGCAGGCCGAATTTCTCCGGCGGAATCATCAGCCGGTCGTTCTCGGTCTCGGGCTTCTGGTGCAGGCCGGCGAGGCGCGGCAGCGAGGGACCGTAGATGTCCACGTCGAGCAGGCCGACCTTGAGGCCGAGGGCGCTCAGCGCCAACGACAGGTTCATGGACAAGGTGGACTTGCCCACGCCGCCCTTGCCGGAAGCTACCGCGATGACCGACTTCACCCCGGGGATCTCGGCGGCGCGCGACGGCGGCGGATTGGCCGGCGCCACGCTCGCCTTGTGCTCGGCGGTGAGCGCCACCAGGGCCGAGGTGACGCCCTCCAGCGCCTTCACCGCATTCTCGGCGGCCTGGCGGGTCGGCTCCCAGAGCTTGGCCTGCTGGGCATCCACATTGATCGACAGATAGATCTTGCCGTTGGTGACCACGACCCCCGTCAGGGCCTGCGAGGCGGCCAGCGACACGCCCTCCGGGGTCTTGACGGTGGACAGCGCGCTGCGCACCAGGCTTTCGGTCACTTCCGCCATAACGCACTCCTTCGACGCCGACTTGGCTGGACGCGCGCTCCGGCGGCCAGTTTAGAGCCTAAGTAAATTTACTTATTGCATCGCACGATGCGCGTCACGTGGGAAGCCTGACATATAGGCGCGCCCAAGTTTCGGGCACCATACCATGTTACGGCATGGATGGCCTCTCCGCCTCAAGGCGCAGCACCCGGGCGATATCCGCCTTCAGCTCAGGCAGAAGCTCCGATTCGAAGAACGGGTTGCGCTTGAGCCAGCCGGTGTTGCGCCAGGAGGGATGCGGCAGCGGATAGACCATCACGCCATGGCCCGCCGCACGGCTTGCCGCCCGCACCTGCCGCCAGCCCGCCACGGTCTCGCTCAGCGATGCGCCGAGAAAGGCGCCGAGCCCGAGACGCCCGAGATGATAGGCCTGCGCCGGCCGCCCCACCGCCAGCACGAGGCGGAAGGCCGGCAGCGCCGAAAACAGCGCATCGTGCCAGGTGGCGACGCATTCGCGGCGCGGCGGCAGGTCGGCGCCCTTGGCGTCCTGTCCGGGAAAGCAGAAGCCCATGGGGGCGATGGCGATGCGGGCGACATCGTAGAACTCGTCCGGACTCACCCCCATCCAGGCGCGCAGCCGGTCGCCGGAGGCATCGGTGAAGGGCGTCCCGCTCAGATGCACCCTGGTGCCCGGCGCCTGGCTCGCCACCAGGATCCGCGCGGTGGCGGAGACGCGCAGCACCGGCCGCGGCTCATGGGGCAGCGGGCGCCCGCGCGGCGCCTCGGCGCACACGCGGCAGGCGCGGATGCGCGCGACGAGCCCGTCGAGGGCGGCGGGATCAGATGTCGCGCGCGAGGCCATCCTCGGCCACGCTGAAATGGGCGCCGTCCACCTCGGCCCGGCGCGCCCACATGGCATCGCCCATATGCGACAGGAGGATATGGCGCGCCCCGAGGGCGGCCCGCCGGGCGGCGATGGTCTCATAGGCGAGATGGCCCACCGGCCGGCCCTCGAACTGGGACGATTCGCAGATGAAGAGATCGGCATCCCGGGCGATGGGAAGGAGCGCCTCGGTCCACTCCGTATCGCCGGAGAACGCCAGGGTGCGCACCCCGTCGGTCAGGCGCAGGGCGGTGGAGGGCGCGCCGGACTCGTGGATCACCAGAGCGCTCGACACCGTCCAGGGGCCGAAAGTGCCGGTGGCGCCGGGCTCCAGCTCTTCCACCGACCACGAGAAGCGCCATTCGAACGCCTCCGACCCGGGAAACAGCGCGTCGAGCGCCAGCTTCAGCCGCGCGCGGGTGCCGGGCGGGCCGACGATGACCAAGGGCGCCGTGCGCCGGTGCACGAACTGCCCGTCCAGCAGGAGAAACGGCAGCCCGCCGAAATGGTCGCCGTGCAGGTGGCTCAGGAAGACGTGGCCGATCCCCGCGGGATCCACCCCGAAGCGCTGGCAGCCGACGATGGCGCTGCCGCCGAAGTCGAGGGTGGCCGCCGCATCCTTGCTGGTCACGTGAAAGCAGGTGTTGCCCCGCCCGCCGGAGCCGAAGGCATCGCCGCAGCCCACCACGATCAGCCGCATGGCGCCCTCACGCCTTGGCGCTGGGGCGTTCGGACACCACCGTGTGCCAGCGCCGCAGATGCTTTGCCTCCTCCGGCACCTCGATGCGCGCGAGCTTCATGAAATCGATGGTCACGAGGGCGGTGATGTCGGCCACGGTGAAGCGCTCGCCGGCGATGTAGCCGCGCTCGGCCAGCTGGTCGTCGAGGAAGGCGAGGAAGGCGAGGGCCTTCGGCTTGTTGGCCTCGCCCCATTCCTTCACCTGCGGCACCTCGCGCTCGGCCATGGCGGGGTGCAGGTGGCGGAAGGCGTGCATCACCGGGAAGAGCAGATCGAGCTCGACGAAGCGCTGCCACATCTCCACGAGGCCCTGCTCCTTCGGCGTCGTGCCGAACAGGTTGGGCTCGGGCTTGAGCGCCTCGAAATAGCGGCAGATGGCGATGGTTTCGGCGATCGCGGTGCCGTCCTCCAGCACCAGGGTCGGCACCCGCTGGCGGGGATTGAGCCGGGTGAACGCCTCGCCCCGGTGCTCCATCTTGCCGAGATCCACCGGCACGAGCGGCAGGACGATGCCCTTCTCGGCAAGGAAGATGCGCACCCGGCGCGGGTTGGGCGCCTTGTCGGACTGATAGAGCTTCATCCCCTCATAGGACGTGGCGGCATTCATGGCGTCGGCCTCCCCTGCGCTCGGGCTTTCGATGCAAAGATCACGCTGGCGGCGCCGGCGCAAGGGGGCGCCGCCGGCGGGCCGACGCCGCCCGCTCACCGCGGCCGGTCGGTGCGCGGATGCTCGGCGCGGAACTCCACCGGGCGCTGGAACGAGCCGTCCCAGATGCCGCGCTTCTCGCGCTTCGCCTCCGCCTCCTCGCCGCGATATTCCCCGCTGCGGAAGGCGATGGCATAACCCTTCGCCACCATCTGGGCGCCGAGGTCCCGGCCGCCCACCCGGCAGTGGGCAAGCTGCCGGTCGTAATCGTCCCGCGCGCTCGAGGAGCAGGTCACCTCGCCCCCCGCCACGAGGTCCGCCATCGCCTCGCGTGCCACCTCCCCGCAGGGCCACAGACGCCCGTTCGCCCGCGCGCAGTCCTGATGGAGCTCGGGCGCGTCGATGCCCTCGATGCGGATGTGCTCGCCGTTGAGCGCGAGGGTATCGCCGTCGACCACATAGGCCGTGCCGCCCCGGTCCTCGCCGCGCAGCACCCATTCGGCGGCGACCGCGAGGCCGCCGAGCAGC
>JAFIHR010000142.1 GCA_017849325.1 Xanthobacter autotrophicus
AGGCGCGCGCCGGGCGCCACGGAAGGTTCAGCCATGACGGATGGGTCGGCCAAGAAACGGGCGAAAAAGCGGCCGGGGATGCGGCCGCTGTCGCGGAAGGCGGATTGTCCAGGCGGGCGGCGGTCGGCGGACGATGCGCCGGTGCCCCCGCCGCAATGAAAAGGGGCCGGCGCGTGGCCGGCCCCGATGCTTGCCGCGAGGAGAAGGCTCAGGCGGCCTTCTTCTCCTCGGAGGAGGTCCACTGGCCGAGCGCCGCCAGCGAGTTCATGCGGGCGCGGTGGGTGAAGGCGGCCTGGGCGGCGGCCACGTTCTCGGCCTTGCCGGACCACGCCTTCTGCGGCGCCGCCTGCAGCGCGCGGCCGTAGGAATAGGTGAGCTTCCACGGCAGGCCGCCGAGCTTCACCATGGCGTCGAGATGGGCGGTGGCCTCCTCGTCGGACTGGCCGCCGGAGAGGAAGGCGATGCCGGGCACCACGGAGGGCACGCAGCTCTTCAGCACGCGCACGGTCTTCTCCGCCACTTCCTCGACCGAGGCCTGCTTCGGCGACTTCTTGCCGGGCACGATCATGTTGGGCTTCAGCACCATGCCCTCGAGGCGGATGCGCTGGTAGTACAGCTCCTCGAACACGGTCTTCAGCACCCACTCGGTGACGCGGTAGCAGGTGTCGATGTCGTGGCTGCCGTCCATCAGCACCTCGGGCTCCACGATCGGGACGATCTTGGCCTCCTGGCACAAAGCGGCATAGCGGGCGAGCGCATGGGCGTTGGCGCGGATCGAGGTGTAGGAGGGCACCGCGGCGGCGGTGTCGATGTCGATCACCGCGCGCCACTTCGCGAAGCGGGCGCCGAGGTCGTAATACTCCTTGAGCCGGCCGCCGAGGCCGTCGAGGCCCTCGGTGATGGTCTCGCCGGGGCAGAACGGCTGGGGCTTGGCGCCGGCGTCCACCTTGATGCCGGGAATGGAGCCGGCGTCGGTGATGAGCTGCACCAGCGGGGTGCCGTCCTTGGCCTTCTGGCGGATGGTCTCATCGAAGAGGATCACGCCGGAGATGTACTCCTTCATGGCCTCGGTGGAGCGGAACAGCAGCTCGCGGTAATCGCGGCGGTTGTCCTCGGTGGACTCCACGCCGATGGCGTCGAACCGCTTCTTGATGGTGCTGCTGCTCTCGTCCGCGGCCAGAATGCCCTTCCCGTCGGCGACCATCTTCTGTGCGATCGCATCAAGCTCAGCGCTCATGTCCATTCATCCTGCGTTGGCCGCCCGTCGCGGCGGGGTTTCACTGATGATGAGAACCGGATCCGGTGCTCAGCGGCGCAGCGCCTCGACGCCGGGCAGGGCCTTGCCCTCCAGCCATTCGAGGAAGGCGCCGCCGGCGGTGGAGACGTAGGTGAAGCCGTCGCCCGCGCCGGCATGGTTGAGCGCCGCCACCGTGTCGCCGCCGCCCGCCACCGAGCGCACGCGCCCGGCTTTGGTGAGCGCCGCGACCTCCTGCGCCACCGCGTTGGTCGCGGCGTCGAAGGGCTCCATCTCGAAGGCGCCGAACGGGCCGTTCCAGACCACGGTCTTCACCTGGTTGAGCTTGTCCTTCACATGCTCGACGCTGTTCGGGCCGGCATCGAGGATCATCTCGTCGTCGGCCACCTCGTCCACGCTCACCACCCGGTGCGGGGCGTTGGCCTTGAACTCCTTGGTGACCACCACGTCGATGGGCAGCACGATCTCGCAGCCCGCATCGGCGGCCTTTTCGAGGATCTCGCGGGCGGTGCCCGTGAGGTCGTGCTCGCACAGCGACTTGCCGACCTTCTTGCCCTGGGCGGCGAGGAAGGTGTTGGCCATGCCGCCGCCGATCACCAGCACGTCCACCTTGCGCACCAGATTGCCCAGCAGCTCCAGCTTGGTGGAGACCTTGGCGCCGCCCACCACCGCGAGCAGCGGACGCTCGGGAGCCTCCAGCGCCTGGGTGAGGGCGTCGAGCTCGCTCTGCATGGAGCGGCCGGCGAAGGCCGGCAGCAGGTGGGCGAGCCCCTCGGTGGAGGCATGGGCCCGGTGCGCGGCGGAGAAGGCGTCGTTCACATAGACGTCGCCGAGGCAGGCGAGGGCCTCGGCGAAATCGCGGGTGTTCTTCTCCTCGCCCGCGTGGAAGCGGGTGTTCTCCAGCATCACCACCTGGCCGCAGGCGAGGCGCGAGATCGCGTCCGCCGCCGCCTCGCCCACGCAGTCGGAGGCGAAGGCCACGGGGGTGCCGAGGCGGTCCTGCAGCGCCTTCGCCACCGGGGCGAGGGACTGGCTCTCGTCGCGCTGGCCCTTGGGACGGCCGAAATGGGCGAGCAGCACCGCCTTGCCGCCCTTCTCGGTGATGGCGCGGATGGTGGGCAGGATCGCCTGGATGCGGGTGTCGTCGGTGACGCGCCCGCTCTCCATGGGAACGTTGAGATCGACGCGGACGAGCACGCGCTTATCAGCGAGGTCCGCGTCATCCAGGGTGCGATAGCCGGTCATGGTTGCGCCCCCTTGCCCGATCAGCCGAGCTTGCCCATGGCGACGGCGGTGTCGCTCATGCGGTTGGAGAAGCCCCACTCGTTATCATACCAGGACAGCACCCGCACCAGCGTGCCCTCCAGCACCTTGGTCTGGTCGAGGTGGAAGGTGGAGGAGTGGGAGTCGTGGTTGAAGTCGATGGAGACGTTGGGCTGGTCGGTGGTGCCGAGGATGCCCTTCAGCTGCTGCGAGGCGGCCGCGAGGATGGCGGCGTTGATCTCGTCCTTGGAGGTCGCCTTCTTGGCGATGAACTTGAAGTCCACCACCGAGACGTTGGGCGTGGGGACGCGGATGGAGGTGCCGTCCAGCTTGCCGTTGAGCTCCGGCAGCACCAGGCCCACCGCCTTGGCCGCGCCGGTGGAGGTGGGGATCATGGACATGGCCGCCGCGCGGGCGCGGTAGAGGTCCTTGTGCATGGTGTCGAGGGTGGGCTGGTCGCCGGTATAGGCGTGGATGGTGGTCATGAAGCCCTTCTCGATGCCCACCGCATCGTTGAGGACCTTGGCCACCGGGGCGAGGCAGTTGGTGGTGCAGGAGGCGTTCGAGACCACGCGGTGCTCGGGGGTGAGCTTCTCATGGTTCACGCCGTAGACCACGGTGAGGTCCGCGCCGTCGGCCGGGGCCGAGACCAGCACCCGCTTGGCGCCGGCGGTCAAATGGGCCGACGCCTTCTCCTTGGCGGTGAAGATGCCGGTGCATTCCAGCGCCACGTCCACGCCCAGCTCCTTGTGGGGGAGCTTGGAGGGGTCGCGCTCGGCGGTCACCTTGATGGGGCCGCGGCCCACGTCGATGGTGTCGCCGGCAACCTTCACCTCGCCGGGGAAGCGGCCGTGCACGCTGTCGAAGCGGAAGAGGTGCGCGTTGGTCTCCACGGGGCCGAGGTCGTTGATGGCCACCACCTCGATGTCGGTGCGGCCCGATTCGATGATGGCCCGCAGGACGTTGCGGCCGATGCGCCCAAACCCGTTGATCGCCACCTTCACGGTCATGTTCATCCTCCACGCGCCGGCTCAAAGCCCGGCCTCAAGTTGCGCCTTCCGCGGCGGCGGGCTCATCCCGCGCCACGGTCCTCTCGCGCCCGCCGCGCGCGGTCCTCAACCCTGCCGCAGCAGCCCCGTCGCCTCGGCGACGACGGCGTCCGCGGTGATGCCGAAATGCTTGTAGAGATCCTTTCCCGGCGCGCTGGCGCCGAAAGACGACATTCCCACGAAGGCGGCATCCGAGCCGACGATGGCGTCCCACCCCATGCGGATGGCGGCCTCGATGGCCACCTTCGCCGGCGCGTCGCCGATCACCTTGGCCCGCTCGGCGGCGGGCTTCTTCAGGAACAGCTCGAATGAGGGGACGGAGACGACACGGGTCGCGATGCCCTGCGCCTCCAGAAGCTTCTGCGCCTCGGCGGCGAGGGAGACCTCGGAGCCGGTGGCGAACAGCGACACCTGAGCCGGACCGCTGGCGGGCAGGATCTCATAGGCGCCGTCGGCCGAGCGGTTCGCCGTGGTGGCGTCGGTGCGCAGCAGCGGCAGGTTCTGCCGCGACAGGATCAGCGCCGAGGGGCCGGTGCGGGTCTCAAGGGCGATCTGCCAGCATTCCGCCACCTCGATGGCATCGGCCGGGCGCATCACCAGAAGATTGGGGATGGCGCGCAGGGCGGCGAGGTGCTCCACCGGCTGGTGGGTGGGCCCATCCTCGCCGAGGCCGATGGAATCGTGGGTGAGCACGTGGATCGCCGGCGTGCCCATCAGCGCCGCGAGGCGGATGGCCGGGCGGGAATAGTCCGAGAACACCAGGAAGGTGCCGGAGAAGGGGATCAGGCCGCCGTGCAGGGCGATGCCGTTCATGGCCGCGGCCATGCCGTGCTCGCGCACGCCCCAGTGCACGAAGGAGCCGGCGAAATCGTCCGGGGTGACGGACTTGGCGCCCTTGGCCTTGGTGTTGTTGGAGCCGGTGAGGTCGGCCGAGCCGCCCAGCATCTCCGGCACCGCCTCGGTGATGACGTCGAGGGCCTGCTCGGAGGACTTGCGGGTGGCGACCGCGCCGCCTGCCGCCAGGGCCTTCTCCTTCACCGCGACCACGGCGGCTTCCAGCGCGTCGGGCAGCACGCCCTCGATGCGCCGCTTGAACTCGCCGCGGTCGGCGGCGGCGAGGGACGCCATGCGCCCGGCCCAGGCGGTGCGGGCCGCGGCACCGGCGACGCCGGCGGCGCGCCAGCCCTCCAGCACGTCGGCCGGGACCTCGAAGGGGGCGGCCTCCCAGCCGAGGGCGGCGCGGGTGGCGGCGATCTCCTCGGCGCCCAGCGGCGAGCCGTGCACCTTCTCCGAGCCCGCCTTCTTGGGCGAGCCGAAGCCGATGGTGGTGCGGCAGGCGATCAGGGTCGGCCGGTCGGACGCCTTGGCGGTCTCGATGGCGGCGAGGATGGCATCCTGGTCGTGGCCGTCGATGCGGGTGGTGGCCCAGCCCGAGGCGGCGAAGCGCGCCAGCTGGTCGGTGGAGCCGGAGAGGGCGGTGGAGCCGTCGATGGAGATGCCGTTGTCGTCCCACAGCACGATGAGCTTCTTCAGCTTCATGTGGCCGGCGAGGTCGGCGGCCTCCTGGCTGATGCCTTCCATCAGGTCGCCGTCGGAGCACAGCACGTAGGTATGGTGGTCCACCACCCCGGAGCCGAAGCGCGCGGCCATGGCGCGTTCTGCCATGGCCATGCCGACGGCGGTGGCGATGCCCTGGCCGAGCGGGCCGGTGGTGGTCTCCACGCCCTCGGTGATGAAATTCTCGGGGTGGCCGGGGGTCAGGGAGCCAAGCTGGCGGAAGCGCTTGATCTCCGCGATGGTCACCTTCTCAAAGCCGGCGAGGTAGAGCGCCGCATAGAGCAACATGGAGCCGTGGCCGGCGGAGAGCACGAAGCGGTCGCGATCCGGCCAGTGCGGCGCCTTGGGATCGAACTTCAGGACCTTGGTGAAGAGCACCGTCGCGATGTCGGCGGCGCCCATGGGCAGGCCGGGATGACCGGAGTTGGCGGCTTCGACCGCGTCCATGGACAGGAAGCGGATGGCATTGGCCATACGGTCTTGGGCCATACGGTCTTGGAGCGTCCGGCTCGACATAAATTGCTGTTCTCCCGCGCTGCAGTGCAGCACGTGTTAGCGGTGGGCTCGCCGATGAGGCCGCGCCTGTCGGCCGCGCCCGTTCGCGCGCCCCCTCGTCGGCCGTCTAGATACCAATGCCCACGGGGCTGTCAAACCCACCGGCTGCTCCGCGTCAAGGTGCGCGTGCTTTTGTAAGCCGCGCCTCATCGTCGCGGACTGGGACGCCGGGATTGCGGCGTCTCTTTGATCGGCCGGTCGGCGCGCCCCGCGCGGGGCAATCCACATCGCCGGGCATGGCAAGGCGTCGTTGCGTTGCAGCATGAGGACGCCAAATGCGCGCATCGCCAGAGGGCCGCGCGGCGTCCCCGGCACTGCGCGTTTTCCCGGCCGCCGGGGGCGATCCGCCGGCTTTGATGGCGGACGAATCCGGCTCTAAGCTCGCGGCGGTGATCCTGCTTCGCGCCGGAGTGTGATTTGTGCTGACGCCCGAGCCCCTGCCTTTCCCGTCCAGCCAGCCGCCTCGCGCCGCGCGTCTGCTCGACACGCCGCTGCAGAGCTTTCTGCGCGGCTGCCACGCGACCTTCCTCGCCGATGAGAACGGCGCGGTGGCCGATTACATCCCGGAGCTCGGGAAGGTCGATCCGGACCCCTTCGGCATCGCCGTCGCCACGGTGGACGGCTTCGTCTACGAGGTGGGCGATACCGGGATACCCTTCACCATCCAGTCCATCTCCAAGGCCATGGTGTTCGCCTTCGCCCTCGACCTCCTCGGGCCGGAGACGGTGGA
The DNA here is from genome assembly GCA_017849325.1 of Xanthobacter autotrophicus. Lineage (GTDB taxonomy): Bacteria > Pseudomonadota > Alphaproteobacteria > Rhizobiales > Xanthobacteraceae > Xanthobacter > Xanthobacter autotrophicus_B. Next base: position 6,410 of record JAFIHR010000142.1, read on the forward strand.
AGCGGCCATCGGCGTCGAGCCGAGCGGGGAGGCGTTCAACTCCATCCGCCTCCTGCCGGACAACCGGCCGTTCAACGCCATGGTGAACTCGGGCGCCATCGCCTGCTGCAGCCTCATCGCCAATGCGGAAGGCGAGGGCGCCTTCGACGTGATCCACGCCATGCTGAACCGCTATGCCGGGCGCACCCTGGAGGTGGACGAGGCGGTGTTCCAGTCGGAACGCGCCACCGGCGACCGCAACCGCGCCATCGCCTACCTGCTGCGCAACCACGGCGGCATCAAGGGGGATGTGGATCACCTGCTCGACACCTACTTCCGCCAGTGCTCGATCCTGGTGACGGCGCGGGATCTGGCGGTGATGGGCGCCAGCCTCGCCAACCACGGGGTCAATCCCATCACCGGCGAGACGGTGGCCTCCAACTATGCGGTGGCGCGCACCCTGGCGGTGATGAGCTCGTCGGGCATGTACGACTTTGCCGGCGAATGGATCTATCGGGTGGGGCTGCCGGCCAAGAGCGGGGTGGGCGGCGGGATCCTGGCGGCGCTGCCGTCGCAGCTGGGCTTCGGCACCTTCTCGCCGCGCCTCGACACCCACGGCAACAGCGTGCGCGGCATCCGGACCTGCGAGGCGGTGTCCGAGGCGTTCGACCTGCACATGCTGAGCCGCTGGAACGACGTGCGCTCCTGCGTGCTGGCCGATTATGACTTCCGCGCCGTGCCGCCCCAGCCGGGCCGGGAGACGCGCCAGCAGCGCATCCTGGAGGCGCGCTCCAACGCCATCCGGGTGCTGGAGCTGGCCGGCAAGCTCTCCTTCGCCACCATGGACTACGTGTCCCGCCGCCTCGCCGATCCGGCGGGGCTGCCCGATTTCCTGATCCTCAACCTGCACCGGGTGTCGACGATCACCGATGCCGCCATGCGGCTTTTCATCGACATGCTCAAGGGGCAGATCCCGCCCACCACCACGGTGGTGGTGGCGGGGGTGGACAGTGCCTCGCCGGTGGCGCCGCGCATCCGCGCCCTCAAGGACGAGGGGCTCAGGGTGCGGATCTATCCCACCTATGACGCGGCGGTGGAGTGGGCCGAGGACCAGGTGGTCTATCGCTACGGCGCGCTGTCCCAGCCGGCGGTCGAGGTGGAGCTGAAGCACCAGCCCCTGCTCGCCGGCTTCGCGCCGCAGGAGCTGGAGGATTTCGTCGGGCTCGGCGCCAAGACCGCCTATCCGGCCGGCGTGCGGCTCGTGGCGGCCGATCAGCCGTCCGACCGGGTGTATTTCCTGCTCAAGGGCATGGTGAGCACCCGGACCGCGAGCGGGACCCGCATCGGCACGCTCATTCCCGGCATGTCCTTCGGCGAGATGGCGCTGCTGGAAGAGCCGAGCGTGGCCGATGTGTGGAGCGAGAGCGAGGTGTCGTGCCTGGAGGTGACGCGGGAGCAGTTCCACGCCTTCCAGGAGGCGCATCCGCGCGCGGCCGGGCGCATCACCCACAACCTCGCCCGCCTGCTCGCCGGGCGCATGCGCATGGCCACCGCCCGCATCGGCCTTCTCACCGGCTGAACGGGCACGGTCACGCCGCCGGCTCGGGCGCG
>JAFIHR010000143.1 GCA_017849325.1 Xanthobacter autotrophicus
GGGGCGATGCTGTCCACGGTGCCGGTCCAGGTGAGGCCCGGATAGGCGTCCACCGTCACCTCCACCGGATCGCCGCGCTTCACATGGGTGAGGTCCGTTTCCTTGATGTTGGCGTCCACCCACATCTCGTCGGTCGAGACGAGGCCGATGGCCCCCTGATTGGTCAGCGAGGCGGTCTGCGCCACCAGGAACAGGCCGGGCTGCAGGCTGTCGACCGCCGTGGCGATGCCGGCGAAGGGCGCGCGCACCGTCGCATGGTCGAGCTGGCGCTGGGCCTCGTCCACCGCCGCCCTGGCGGTGAGATATTGCGGATGCTGCTCCACCGGCAGGTCCGCCTTGCCGCCGATCTTCGCGAGCTGCACCTCGGCCTGCCGGCGCAGCGCCTCGAGCTTGCGCTGGTCGGCGGCGAGGGCATAGCGCGCCCCGTCGAAGGTGGCCTTGGAGATGGCCGCATTGTTGCCCTTCACCAGCACGTCGTAGCGGTTGAAGGTGGCCTCGTCGTTCGCCACCACGGCCTCCTGGGCGGCGATGTCGCTCAGGAGGCGCTGGTAGTCGAGCTCCATGGAACGCAGCGTGAGGGCGACCTCGGCGAGATTCGCCTTCGCATTGTCGAGGGCGATGCGGAACGCCTGCGGGTCGATGCGGAAGAGGACGTCGCCCTTTTTCACCGCCTGGCCTTCCTTCACGTCGACATCGGAGACGAGGCCGGAGACATCGGTGGAGACCATCAGCTTGGCGGCGCGCACATAAGCGTCGTCGGTGGTGACGTAGCGCCCGCCGGTGAGCCACATATCGCCCGCCGCGACGGCGACCAGCGCCACGCCGCCGAGCATCAGCGGAAGGCGCAGCCGGGATTTGCGGCGCCCGGCAGGCGGGGGCGGCGCGACAGGTGGGGCGTCGGTGCCTTCCGGGGCGAGAGGCGCCGCGTCGGGCGCGGGGGTCTTGGTGCGGTCGAGCATGGTGCGCGTGCCTCAGGCGCCCGCCGCGGCGGGCTGCTCGATGATCCGGGGATCCGATGCGAGGCGGTCCTTCATCTCGTGCAGGGTCGCTTCGGTGGTGGCGATGGCCGCGGGTGCGAAGCCGTCGAAAAGGATGTCGCGCAGGGTGGCGCGCACCTCCTCGATCTCCGCCAGGACGGGCCGGGCCGCGGGCGTCAGGTGCAGCCGCCACACCCGCCGGTCGCCGGGATCGGGCCGACGCTCCACATAGCCGGGAGCCTCCAGGCGATCCACCAGGCGCGCCACCGTCATGGGCTCCACCTCGACGAGATGGGCGAGCTCCTTCTGGGTCAGGCCCGGATTGCGGTCGAGATGGATGAGGATGGCCCACTGGGCGCGCGTCATGCCGTGGCGCCGCGCGTGCTGGTCGAAGCGCACGCGCAGGGAATGGGCGAGCTCATGCACGAGGAAGAGGAGGTCTCTGGGCAGCGCGTCGGTCATGACGGAGCATATAGCACCAAATAGTAACGTACGTTATTAAAATTTCTGTTATGATCAGCTAACCTTACGATAGGCGCCCGCGGGGCCGAAGGTGCGTTGCGCGGCGGGCCGGCCGGGGCGAACGGTGCAGAGCTGATCGGCGTCCTCATTCTGCGGATATGCTCGCGCGCAGCGCACGCCGGCGCGGCGAGGCGCCCCCGCCCGGACAGGGGCGCGCCTCAGGCGTGCCGCGCAAGACCGCTCGGGTGGAAAACCGCTGTCAGGCGGCCGCGCGGGGACGGTCGGCCACGGCGCGATAGGCCAGCGCCTCGGCGAGATGGCGCCGGCTCACATGCTCGTCCCCGTCGAGATCGGCGAGGGTGCGCGCCACCCGGAGCACCCGGTGATAGCCGCGCGCCGAGAGCCGCATGGCGTCGGCGGCATCCCTGAGCAGCACCTGTCCGGCCGCATCGGGCCGCGCCACCTCCTCCAGAAGGGGGCCGGTCGCCTCCGCATTGGTGCGCACGTCCGGCCGGTCGAGGCCCCGGTAGCGGTCCGCCTGCATCGCGCGGGCCGCCGCCACCCGTGCCGCGACCTCGCGGGAGCCCTCGGTCGGGGCCGGCCGCACCAGATCGGAGGCCGAGACCGCGGGCACCTCCAGATAGATGTCGATGCGGTCGAGGAACGGCCCCGAGAGCCGCGCCTGATAATCTTCCGCGCAGCGCGGCCCGCGCTTGCAGGTGTAGCCCGGCTCGCCGGCCCGCCCGCAGCGGCAGGGGTTCATGGCCGCGACCAGCTGGAAGCGGGCGGGATAGGTGACCCGGTGGTTGGCCCGGGCAATCAGCACCTCCCCGGTCTCCAGCGGCTGGCGCAGGGAATCGAGCACCTGAGGCGCGAATTCCGGCAGCTCGTCCAGGAACAGGACGCCGTTATGGGCGAGCGACACCTCCCCCGGCCGGGCCTTGGCGCCGCCGCCCACCATGGCGGCCATGCTGGCGGAATGGTGCGGCGCGCGGAACGGGCGGCGGTCCATGAGCGCCCCGTCCTCGATGGCGCCCGCCACCGAGGCGATCATCGACACGTCCAGCATCTCGGCCGGCGACAGCGGCGGCAGGATCGAGGGCAGGCGCTGCGCCAGCATGGACTTGCCCGCTCCCGGCGGACCGATGAACAGGAGATTGTGCCCGCCCGCGGCGGCCACCTCCAGCGCCCGCTTGGCGGTTTCCTGGCCGCGCACGTCCCTGAGGTCCAGAAGCGTGCCGCCATGCGGCTTCATCTTCGGATCGGGCCGGCGCATCACCTGCCGGCCGGTGAGGTGATTGGCGAGCTGGATCAGGGAGGAGGGCGCCAGGATCTCCATGTCCGGGCTCGCCCAGGCGGCTTCCGCGCCGCACGGCGCCGGGCAGATGAGGCCGTGACCGCGGGCGTTGGCGCCGATGGCGGCCGGCAGCACGCCCGCCACCGCCGCGATGGTGCCGTCGAGCGCCAGCTCCCCCACCACTGTGAAATCCGCCAGCGCATCGGACGGGATGGCGCCGATGGCCGCCATCAGCCCCAGCGCGATGGGCAGATCGTAATGCGAGCCTTCCTTGGGCAGGTCCGCCGGCGCGAGATTGATGGTGATGCGCCGCGCCGGCAGCACCAGCCCGGAGGCGATGAGCGCCGCGCGCACCCGCTCCTTCGCCTCGGTCACCGCCTTGTCGGGCAGGCCGACGATGGTGAAGGCCGGCAGGCCCGCCGCCACATGCACCTGAACGTCCACCGGGCGCGCCTCCACGCCCTCGAACGCCACCGTCGCCACCCGCTGGATCACCGCCCGCCCCCATCGCCCCGAACCAACCCAGGATAGCGGAGCGTCCCGCCTCACTCAAGAACGAAAAGTGAACAATCGCATGGCGGGACGGTTTCGCCGCAGCTTGCGCAGCAAAATGCCCGGCGGCCCTATTCAGGCCATGGCGCCCGCGCAAGACGGGCGGCGGCTCAGGAGGCCCTATCGATGACCGACCCGCAGGGCGCGCCGCGCCCCGATCTCACCCACGAAGCCCATGTGGTGCGCCGCTTCGGCGCGCAGGCGCAGGCCTATGTGGAGAGCGCGGTGCATGCACAGGGGGCCGATCTCGAGGCGCTGTGCGCCCTCCTCGCGGAGGCGCGGCCGGCGCGCCTGCTCGATCTCGGCTGCGGCGGCGGCCATGTGAGCTTCGCCGCGGCGCCGTTCTGCGGCCAGGTGACGGCCTATGACCTGTCGGGCGAGATGCTGGAGGCGGTGACGGCCGAGGCTGGCCGGCGCGGCTTGGCGAACATCGCCACCCGGCAGGGCAGCGCCGCGCAGCTGCCCTTCATCGACGCCAGCTTCGACATGGTGGTCTCGCGCTACAGCGCCCACCATTGGCGCTCCCTCGCCGCCGGGCTCGTCGAGGCCCGCCGCGTGCTGGGGCCGCTGGGCCGCGCCGTGTTCATGGATGTTGCGGCACCCGAGACCGCGCTCGAGGACACCTTTCTGCAGAGCATCGAGCTGCTGCGCGACCCGTCCCACGTGCGCGATTACGCGCCGCTCGAATGGATCCGCCTCGCCCAGCAGGCGGGCTTCCACGTCTCGGAGGTGCAGCAGCGCCGGCTCCGCCTCGACTTCGCCCCCTGGGTGGCGCGCATCCGCACCCCGGAGCGGCACGTGGACGCGATCCGCTCGCTCCAGGCCTCGGCGAGCGATGAGGTGCGCGCCTATTTCGAGCTCGCGCCCGACGGCAGCTTCACGGTGGACACGGTGACCCTGCTGCTCGACCCGGTGTGAGGAGGCGCGCCGCTTTCCCCCGTCAGGAGGTTTCCTTAGAGCGGTTGCCGAGCAGCCGGTTGCCGTGCTTCTCCACCACGCCCTTCACCTTGTTCGCCATCAGGGAGAGGATGAAGGGCAGCTCTACCTCGAGCGCCACATTGTCATCGGTGACGTCCAGGGTGCCGGCGGCCGTGGTGCCGACCACCACCACCTTGAAATCGAGGTGATCGTCGGTCCACACCTCATGGACGATGGAGACGTGCTGGCCGAAGCGATCGCGCACCATGGAGAGGCCCTTCTGCATGCGCCGCGTGGCCTCCGCCTTGCCCAGGCGGTGGGGAATGCTGACGGTGAACGGCTGGCCCATGTTCTCCCTTTCTCTCGCACCTTGGTCTTGCGGCGGCCGGCGGGGCCGGCGTCGGGCGCCTATCGGGCGGCCCGCTTCTCCTCGATCTTGTCCCAGATCTGGGCGGCGATGTCCGGCCCGCCGAGGCGCTTCACCGCCCGAAGGCCGGTGGGCGAGGTGACGTTGATCTCGGTGAGGTTGCCGTCGATCACGTCGATGCCGACGAACAGGAGGCCCATCTTCCTGAGCGACGGGCCGATGCGGGCGCAGATCTCCAGCTCCCGGTCGGTGAGATCGGTAGGCTTGGCGGCGCCCCCGCGCACCATGTTGGAGCGCAGATCCCCCTCGCTCGGCACCCGGTTCACCGCGCCGGCGGCCTCGCCGTCCACCAGGATGATGCGCTTGTCGCCATGCTTCACCGCCGGCAGGAAGCGCTGGACCACCCAGGGCTCGCGGAAGGAAACGGCGAAGAAGTCGTAGAGCGAGCCGAAGTTGAGGTCGTCCGCCGCGAGGCGGAACACCGCCGCGCCGCCATTGCCGTAGAGCGGCTTCATCACCACGTCGCCGAACTCGGCGCGGAAGGCCTTGATCTCGTCGAGGTCGCGGGTGATGAGGGTGGGCGGCATCAACTCCGGGAATTCGGTGACGAAGATCTTCTCCGGCGCGTTGCGCACATGGGCAGGATCGTTCACCACCAGCGTCTTCGGATGGATGCGCTCCAGAAGGTGGGTCGCCGTCACATAGGCGAGGTCGAAGGGCGGATCCTGGCGCATCAGCACCACGTCCATCTCGGAAAGCGCCACCCGGCGCGGCGCGCCCAAAGCGAAGTGGGCGCCGGCCTCGTCCTTCACGCTAAGCGGCTCGATGGTGGTGAAGACCACGCCGTCGCGCATGGCGAGGCGGTCGGTGGTGTAATGGAAAAGGGCGTGGCCCCGCGCCTGCGCTTCCAGCAGCAGCGCGAAGGTGGAATCCCCGGCAATCTTGATGCTCGAAATATGGTCCATCTGGACCGCGACCTGAAGGGCCATGGCAAGCTCCGATGCCGCGCCACGCGGGCCGGCTTTCGCCCTCTATAGGCGCTGGAGCAGGCGGCGGTCGAGCGCTTCCACGCCCGAAAGCGCCGCGGGGCGGCGCCGGCGCCCTCACCCGTCCATGTCGAAGGCGCCGGGCAGATGCTCGGCGCGCCCGTCGCCGGCCAGCAGCACCGCATCGAAGCGCACCGCCAGCCGCGACAGCTCGGGGTGCGCGGCAAGATAGATCTCGGCCGCCCGGCCGATGCGCCGGCGCTGGCGCGGCAGCAGCGAGAAGGCGGCGGAAGCGAGGTCGGCGCGCTGCTTCACCTCGCAGAACACCAAGAGCTCGCCGAGCCGCGCCACGAGGTCGATCTCCCCCGCCTTGGTGCGCACCCGCCGGTCCAGGATCTCGAACCCCTGGCGCTCCAAGAATGCGGCGGCCTGGCCCTCCGCCTGAAGCCCGCGGGCATGGGCGGCGCGGCGCCGGATGGTCCCGGGCGGTGCCGTCTCACTCATCGGGGGCGCGCTTCTCCCCCTCCCCTGCGCCGGTCAGCAGCAGGGCGCGGGCATAGACCTCGCGCTTCGGCCGCCCGGTCATGGCGGTGACGGTGGCCACCGCGTCCTTGAGCGA
>JAFIHR010000144.1 GCA_017849325.1 Xanthobacter autotrophicus
CAGTATCGATCTTGGTGACCTGAAGCTGCTCATCGAGCCGCTCACCAAGGGCGAGCTGGAGACCGAGGCCAAGGGCTGGTTCGACCTCGTGCGGGCCAAGGTGGCCGAGGTGAGCGATGCCGAGCTCGCCGTGCGGCGCAAGAATCGCGAGATCAAGGCCCTCGACAAGGTGAAGGATGCCGCCGAGAAGGTGGCCGCGACCTCGACCGAGGCGAAGACCGACGGGGCCGAGGCGGCCAAGCTCGCCGAGGCCAAGGCCGAGCTGGCGAAGAGCGTCGAGGAATCCAAGAAGGCCGCGGCCGAGCCCGCCGCCAGCGCCGCCGCCCCCGCGGGCGAGGCGGCCAAGCCGCCGGCCCATGCCGCCAAGCCGGGCGAGCCGGCCGGTGCCGCCGCGCCCACCGCCAAGGACACCGAGATCGTCAACCGGGCGGTGACCCAGGCCGCCAAGGACGCTGAGAAGACCGGCGACGGCGCCCAGGTGGCCGGCGTGGTGGAAGCCGCCTCCAAGGAAGCCTCGGCGGCCAAGGAGGTCGAGGCCCTCGCCAAGGAGAAGCCCGCGGCGCCGGGCCATGCCGAGTCCGCCGACCAGGAGGCCAAGAAGGCCGAGGCGCTCACCCAGAAGCTCGACGAGGCCCAGGCCGCCAAGAGCGACGTGAAGGTGCAGCTCGTGGACTATTCCACCAAGCTCACCAGCGAGCGCACCGCCCTCACCGACCGCCTGAAGCTGGTGCTCGACAACCTTGAGCTCAAGGGCGGCAAGGCCGAGGACATGCGCCAGTATCTGGCGGCCATCGGCGGCCTCAACATCGACGTGACCGACCAGACCGCCACGGCCGCCCGCCTGAAGGCCTGGCTCACCGCGGACGAGGGTGGCCTGCGCTGGGCGCGCAACGTCGGCACCTTCCTCGCTTATGTGCTGGGCTCGGTGGTGCTGGCCTGGATCGTGCGCGGCATCGCCAGCCGGATGATGAACGTCGCCGGCGTGGCCTCCAACCTGCTGCGCAGCTTCGTGCTGAACTGGTCGGGCCGGGTGGTGGTGCTCGCCGGTATCCTGGCCGGCCTCTCGGCGCTGGAAGTGAACCTCGCACCGCTGCTCGCCATCATCGGCGCCGCCGGCTTCGTGGTTGCTTTCGCTCTGCAGGGCACCTTGTCCAACTTCGCGAGCGGCCTGCTCATCATGGTCAACAAGCCGTTCGACGTGGGCGACGACGTGACCGTGGGCGGCGACATCGCCGGCAAGGTGCAGGAGGTGAACACCTTCTCCACCGTCATCCATGCCGACGACGACACCGTGAAGATCGTGCCGAACAACTCCATCTGGGGCGGCGTGATCGTCAACCGCTCCACCGGCAAGATCACTCGCGAGGGCGAGCCGGCCAGCGCCGCCGACGCGGCTGCCGCGGCGTCCGCCAAGACCGCCTGAGGCGGGGGCCGAGCCGGATCGGACCGGGCGCGCCGCGTCCGGCCGGTCTGCGACCTGCAATAGAAAAAGCCCGGAGCGGTTTCCCGCTCCGGGCTTTTTCCTTGGCGTCTCCCGCGGTGTGGGGAGCGGCGCCGTCAGCGCTCGACGAAGGCCTTCTCGATCACATAGTGGCCGGGGTCGTTGCCGCTGCCTTCCTTGAAGCCGCGCTCCTCGAGAATCTGCACCGTGTCCTTCAGCATGGCGGGGCTGCCGCACAGCATGAAGCGGTCCTCCTCGATGCTCGGCACGGGCATCGAGATGTCGGAGAACAGCTTGCCGGAGGTGAAGAGGTCGGTCAGCCGGCCCTGGTTGCGGAACGGCTCGCGGGTGACGGTGGGGTAATAGATGAGCTTCTGCGCCACTTCGTCGCCGATATATTCATCCTGGGCGAGGCCGCCGGCGAGCAGGTCGCCATAGGCGAGCTCGCCCACCGTGCGGGTGCCGTGGACGAGGATCACCTTCTCGAAGCGCTCGTAGGCATCGGGATCGCGCACCACCGAGAGGAAGGGCGCAAGGCCGGTGCCGGTGGACAAAAGGTAGAGCCGCTTGCCGGGCAGCAGGCTGTCCTGCACCAGCGTGCCGGTGGGCTTCCGCCCCACCAGGATCTTGTCGCCCACCTTGAGATGCTGGAGGCGCGAGGTGAGCGGGCCGTTCTGCACCTTGATGGAGAAGAAGCGCAGGTCTTCCTCATAATTGGCGCTGGCCATGGAATAGGCACGCAGCAGCGGCCGCCCGTCCACCAGCAGGCCGATCATGGTGAACTGGCCGTTCAGGTAGCGGAAGCCGGGGTCGCGGGTGCAGGTGAAGGAGAACAGCCGGTCGGTCCAGTGGTGGACGGTCTTGACGGTCTCTTCGTTGAAGGCGCTGCTCATCTTGTGGTCCGGCTCGGCAATGGGCGGGGTGTGCTCCTCGGGGAGCAGGATTTGTGCCGCTGTAAGGGATGGCGCGCGCCAAGTCCACCGGACGGGCGGCGAACAGCCGGTCTAGCGGCCGAACTGCGGCGCCATGTCTCCGTTCGCGGCCTCTCCGTTCGCGGCCTCTCCCTCCGCGCCCTCTCCGTTCGGGCTGCCCTCGGCCTGCTCCGCCTGCAGCACGCCGGGCGCGCGGGCCTCAAGCAGCGGGCGCAGGACGGCATCGAGGTCGCCGCCCGCCACCTTCACCGCCGCGATGCCGGCGGCGCGGCCGGCGTCCACGTCGCTGGTCTTGTCGCCCACCATGAGGCTGCGGGCCCGGTCCACCGGCCAGTGGGCCATGAGATCGACGAGCATGCCGGGCTCGGGCTTGCGCCAGCCGCCGTCGCCGCGCCGGACGGCCGCATCGGGATGGTCGATGGCGTAGCGGATATCGTCCAGATGGGCGCCCTCGGCGCGCAGCAGGCGCTGCAAAGCGGCGTTGCAGGCGTGCACGTCCTCCTCGCGATAATAGCCGCGCCCCACCCCCGACTGGTTGGTGACGAGGAAGACGTAGAAGCCGAGATCGTTGGCCCGCCTCACCGCCTGAGCGGCACCGGGCAGCAGCACGATGCGCTCGGGGTCGGACACGTAGCCGAAGTCCACGTTCAGCGTGCCATCGCGGTCGAGGAAGAGCGCCGGCCGTTCCGGACGCAGCGGTAGGATCGCCGAGGCGCGCGGCCCGGTTGCGGCGGGCATCGCCCATCCGCCGAGACGGTGCGCGGCGGCGAGGTGCGTCAGGAAGGCGCCGAGATCGCCGGTCCCGGCCGCGGCGCGGAGGGCGGTGCAGTCCAGCACCGCGAGGCTGCACAAGCCGGGCGCCGCCCCGCCCGCCCCTGCCGGCAGGGCGAGGCCTCCGGCGAGACCGAATGCAAGACCGCGGCCGGTATCGGGGCAGGGAAGCAGGCCGACGGCGCCCGCTTCGGAGGGACCCTGGTGATCCAGGATCGCGAGCCAGTTGGCCTCGACCGGCGCAGGGCCGAACAGGACCATCAGCCGGTCGGTGCGACCCTCGGCGATCGCGGCGAGGCCGGCGAGGGGCGCCGATGCCGCCCTCGCCTCCACCATGGGGCGCGGCGAGACGGACGGCAGCGTGCCGAGCGCCTCGGCCACCCGCTCCGCCCAGCCGGACGGATGGAGCACATGGGCCTTGGCGAAGCCGTAGCGGCCGCAATCGCAGATGAGGCGTTCGAGCGCGCGCACCGCCGTCGCGCGATCATCTGCCGCGGCAGGTCCGGCGAGGCCGAAGCCCGGCAGGTCGAATCCGGCGAGGATCACGGCGTCTTCGGGGGCCGCGCGGAGGAGGGGAGCGGTCACGGCCATGGGCCTGTCTACCGCACACGGTGGGGAAACAGCCGCCCCTCCACCACCGCGCAGATGGCGGAGAGAAGGGTGCCGAGCACGTCATCCATGGTCCCGGGCGGCGCGGCGACGGTCACGATCCGGTCGCACAGGGGGGCGAGCGCCGCCACCTCCGGCCCGCCGATGGCGAGGGGCACGGCGCCCACTGCCCGGGCGCTCTTGAGGGCCTCCGCCACCGCATCGGGCGGCGGGCCGGCGCACAGCGCCACCACCCCGTCGCGCGGACCGCCGAAGGCCGCCACCTGGCGGGCGAAGACCTGCGCCGGCTCCGATTGGCCGGCGATGGCGGTCACCAGCGCCCCGTCCGCGCCGAGGGAGAGGACCGGCAGGGCGGTGCGGTCGCTGCCCCGGGAAACGAGGCGCAGCGCCAGTCTCTGGGCGAGCGCAAGGCCCGCCGCATCGCCGCACAGCAGCAGCTTGCCGCCGCCGTCGAAGGTGAGGATCCAGGCCTGCGCCACGCGGGCGGCCGCCTCCATGAGCGCCCCGTCGGCCGCCAGGGGGGCGAGCGCGCCCTCCACTGCGGCGAGGTGCCCGGCGATCGCCTGTCCGTCCGTGGCCTTCGGCTGCGCCGCGCTCATGCTGGCCTCCCTGCCTGATCTCCCCGCCGGGGCGGGTTTAGCAGCCATGCGCCCGCGCACCAACTCACGGCTCGAAGATGACGGATCGCGCCCGGCCCCGGGAAGGAGGGGCTTGAGCCCGTCCGCCGCTTCTTCTATCGCCATAGGCGCGTTCCGGGCCCGAAATTCGCCCGGGATGATGGGATAAGGTTGCCTATGCCCTTGATCGAAAAGTTCTCCGCCGTCCGCGTCCTGTGCATCGGCGATGTCATGCTGGACCGCTTCATCGGCGGCGCGGTGCGGCGCATCTCGCCGGAGAGCCCGGTGCCGGTGCTCTCTGTGACGGGCACGCAGATCTTCGCCGGCGGCGCGGCCAACGTGGCGCGCAACGTGGCGGCGCTGGGCGGGCAATGCACGCTGGTGGGCGTGGTGGGGCAGGATGCGACCGGCGAGGACCTCAACCGCCTGATCGGCGCGAGCACGGGCATCGCGGGCGCGCTCGTCACCGTGGCGGGCCGGCCCACCACGGAGAAGATCCGCTTCGTCGCCCACGGCCAGCACATGCTGCGGGCCGACAGCGAGGATGCCTCCCCCGTCAGCGCCGCAGACGAGGAGCGCCTCATCGCCGAGATCGCCGCCCGCCTGCCGGGCCATCAGGTGGTGGTGCTGTCCGATTATGCCAAGGGCGTGCTCACCGACCGGGTGGTGAAGGAGGCGACGGGCCTCGCCCGCCTCGCCGGCCTGCCGGTGGTGGTGGATCCCAAATCGGCGAATTTCGCGCGTTATGACGGCGCGACCCTGCTCACCCCCAACGTGCCCGAGGTTCTGCGCGCCACCGGCCTTGATGCCAGCGGCGACGAGGCCGCCATTGCCGCCGGACGGCAGGTGCTGGAGAAGGCCGCCATCGAGGCGGTGCTCATCACC
>JAFIHR010000145.1 GCA_017849325.1 Xanthobacter autotrophicus
CGGCATCGACCATCTGCTCTTCGTGCTCGGCCTGATCTGGCTGGTGAAGGGAGGATGGAAGCTGGTGAAGACCATCACCGCCTTCACCGTCGGCCATTCCATCTCGCTGGCGGCGGCCACCTTCGGCTGGGTCGGCGTGCCGGAGCAGCCGCTCAACGCGGCCATCGCCCTGTCCATCGTGTTCGTCGGGGTGGAGATCGTGAAGCTGCAGAGGGGGCAGCAGGGGCTGACGGTCCGCTACCCCTGGGTCGTCGCCTTCTCCTTCGGCCTGCTGCACGGCCTCGGCTTCGCCACGGCGCTCACCGCGCTCGGCATTCCGCAGGCGACGCTGCCGATCGCGCTGTTCTTCTTCAACGTGGGGGTCGAGATCGGCCAGCTCATGTTCGTCGTCCTGGTGCTCGCCCTGCTGTGGGCGCACCGGCAGGCGCAAGCGCTGCTGCCACGCTGGGGCGCGGCCATCCCGGCCTATGTGATCGGCTCCGTCGCTTCCTACTGGTTCCTGCTGCGGATCTGATCCGCCGGATTTTATGTCGAACACCGAGGATTTCGCCCATGTCCGGATCGCCCTTCAGGCAGAGTCTCGCGCTGGCCGCCGTGCTCGCGGCCATCCCGCTGGCGCCCGCCTTCGCCCATACCGGCGCGGGCGTCCAGCTCGGCCTTCTGAGCGGCTTCGAGCATCCGCTCAGCGGGCCGGACCATATCGTCGCCATGGTGGCGGTGGGCCTGTGGGGCGCCCAGCTCGGCAACCCCGCCATCTGGGTGCTGCCCATCACCTTTCCGCTGGTGATGGCGCTCGGCGGCCTCCTGGGGGTGCTGGGCGTCGACCTGCCGTTCGTCGAGGTGATGATCGCCATCTCCGGCGTGGCGCTGGGCATGGCGGTCGCGCTGAACTGGCGCCCGCCGCTCTGGGTGGCGGCGGTGATCGTCGGCATCTTCGCCGTCTTCCACGGCTACGCCCATGGCCGCGAGCTGCCCGATGCGGCGGATGCGGTGGCGTTCGCCGTCGGCTTCGTGGTGGCGACCGGCCTGCTGCATCTCACGGGCATCCTGCTCGGCGTGCTGGTGCGCTGGGAATGGGGGGTGATGGCGGTGCGCGCGTGCGGCGTGCTCATCGGCTGCGTCGGGCTTTACTTCCTCGCCGGCGCGGTTGGGCTTGCCTGATGCGCTCCAAGCTCCGCCTTGCACTTCTGGCCGGCGCGCTCACCTGCGCGCCGACCATCGCCGAGGCCCATCTGGTGGACACGCGGCTGGGCGATTTCTATGCCGGTGCGCTCCATCCGCTGACGGACCTCGAGCAGATCCTGCCCTGGATCGCCCTTGCCGCGCTCGCCGCCTTCCAGGGGGCGGAGCGGGCGCGCTGGATCGTGCTGGTCTTTCCCCTGGCGCTGCTGGCGGGCGGGCTCGCCGCGCTGGTTTTTCCGGCGCTGCCCTTCACCTCGGTGCTCGGTCTCGTGCTCGTGGCGGGCACCGGGCTGGCGGTGGCGCTCGCGGCGCCGATTCCCTTATCGGCGCTGGTGGCGGTGGCCGTCGTCACGGGCCTGCTGCACGGCTATCTCAACGGCGCGGCCATGGCGCCCTCCACCGATCGGGTCCTGTTCCTCTCGGGAATGACGGCGTCCGGCTATGCGGTGTTCACCCTCGCCACGGGGGCGGCCATCGCCTTCCTGAGGGGGGTCGGGGGATGGCGGCCCATCGCGCTGCGCGCCGGCGGAAGCTGGGTGGCGGCGGTGGGAATCATGGTGCTGGGTCTGCACCTCGCGATGAAGGTGCCGGGCTGAACGGCGGGCGGGACACGCGCGCCCGTGGACGGATGGCTTCGGCGAGCCTCAGGCGCCGATCCGGTCGCGAAGTGCCTGCGCGGTGGGAAAGCGGGCTTCCAGCGTCCGCCCTCCCAGCCCGGCCACCGAGCGGATGCCGAGGCTGCTGGTGAGGAAGATCTCCTGCGCCCGCTCAAGATCCTGGGGCGTGAGCGGGCGCTCAACGGCACCCTCGGCCAGCACCGCGGCCCGCATCACCCCGGGCAGCGCGCCCTCGGCCAAAGGCGGGGTCACCAGCGCGCCATCCAGAACTGCGAACACATTGGCGATCGTGCTCTCCGCCACGCGGCCGGCGGTGTTGAGCAGCAGAGCATCGTCGGCACCGCGCTGCGCCGCCTCCTGCCGGGCGATGATATTATCGAGGTAATTCAGAGATTTGATGCCGCACAGCGGCGAATGCTCGTTGCGCCGCGTGGCGGTCGCGATGATGAGCCGCGCCGGCGGGGCGGGCGCTGGCAGGGGAGCGGCGCCGATCAGCACGGTGGGGATCGGATCCGCCGGCGGCAGCACGCCGCGTGGCCCGGCGCCCCGGCTCACGGTGAGGCGCAGCACCGCGTCGGTGAGGCCGTTGGCGGCCAGGGTCCGGGCGAGGGCGTCGGCCCAGTCGAGGCTCGGCAGCGGCAGGCCCAGCACCTCGGCGCCGTGGCGGAGCCGCGCCAGATGGGCGGGCAGGCGATGGATCGTGCCGGCGGTGGCGCGCAGCGTCTCGAACAGGCCGTCGCCCAAGGTGAAGCCGCGGTCGGCCGGGGAGATCCGGGCCGCCTCCTCGGCGACGAGGCGGCCGTCGAGGAAGACGATCACGGGCGGTCCCCCGCCACGGCGCGCATCAGGGGCTGAAGCTTCACGAGGCTCTCCTCATATTCCGCCGCCGGGTCCGAATCGGCGACGATGCCGCCGCCCGCCTGCGCCAGCAGCTCGCCGCCCGCGCGGGTGATGGTGCGGATGATGATGGAGGAATCCATGGCGCCGTCGAACCCCAGCCACGCCACCGCCCCGCAATAGGCGCCACGCGGGCGCCGCTCCAGCTCGTGGATGATCTCCATGGCGCGGATCTTCGGCGCGCCGGTGATGGAGCCGCCGGGGAAGGCGGCCTTCAGGAGGTCCACCGCGCCGAGCCCCGGCCGCAGCCGCCCGCGCACCTCGGAGACCAGGTGATGGACGCTGGCGAAACGCTCCAGGGCGCACAGCGACGGCACCGTGATGCTGCCCAGCGTGCAAACCCGGCCGAGATCGTTGCGCCACCGCTCGCCGATCATCAGATTCGCCGCCCGGTCCTTGGGCGAGGCGAGGAGCGCCTCGGCCAGCGCGCGGTCCTCGGCGGCATCGCGGCCGCGCGGGCGGGTGCCCTTGATGGGCCGGGTCTCCACCTCCCCCGTGGCGCTCAGCCTCAGGAAGCGTTCGGGGGAGGCGGAAAGCAGCGAGAGGTCCGGCCCGCAGCGCAGCAGCGCCGAAAAGGGCGCCGGGCTCAGGGCGCAAAGCCGGCCGTAGAGCTCAAGGTCGGTGAGGCCGGCGGGGCAGGGCGCGCGCATCTCCTGGGTGATGTTGGCCTGGAAGATGTCGCCGGCATGGATATAGGCGATGGCCCGGGCGATCGCGGCCTCCACCTCGGCCCGGGGCGCGGTTGCGGCGAGGCGGGCGCCCGGCTGCCAGAGCGGCTCGGGGGCGACCTCCGGCGCCGTGGCGAGGCGGTCGAGCAGCATCTGCGCCCGCGCCTCGGCGCGCGCCTGCCGGGCCGGTCCCGCCTCCGCCGGACGGCCGGATGAGACGACGAAGGCGCGCCGCTCCCGGTGGTCGAAGGCGGCGATCACGTCATAAAGGCCCATCACCATTTCCGGCACGGCGGGCGCGGACGGCCAGGGCGCCGGCAGGCGCTCCAGGTGGCGGCCGAGTTCGTAGCCGAGATAGCCCACCGCGCCGGCGCGGAAGGGGATGGCGGGGTGCTCCGGGCGCTCCTCCGTCGCGGCATCCGCCCCGAGGCGCGCCAGCTCCCGTGCCAGCACATCGAAGGGGGAGCCGGGCGCCGGCCGTCCATCGATGCCGGTGCTGCCCGCCTCCGCCCGGATCACAAGAAAGGGAGCGGCGGCGATGTACGACCAGCGCGAACGCTCCTCCCCCGGCACGGCGCTGTGGAGCAGGGCGGCCACCGCATCGCCGGCGAAGGGGACGAAGGCGGCGATGGGATCGCGATAGGGAATTTCGACGATCAGCACGGAGGAATCTGGAGTTTGAGCCGGCGCGAAGATGCGCTGTCCGCCGCCCCTCAGGCAATCTCTTTGACGCTGCGTGACGGGCGCCGGGCCGGCGCGGCGGCGCGCGAGGCATGCGTGGGAAGCGGGGCTCGCGGGTCCGTGCCGCGCGCTGCCGGCGGTTTGCGAGGGGCGACGAAGGTGCTATGCGCGGATGTGAAGCATCCGTCCCGTCCGGACGCCGGCAGCGATGTCCGACGCCCGCCAGCGGCGAGTTCCCGCGTGTCCTCCTCCCTTTCCTCCTCCGACGGCCCGCCGCTCCACGCGGCGGACGGCGCGCCGCCCGACCCGCCCGCCCGCTCGGCCCTCGGCCATGCGTTCGACGGCTGGCGGCATTCGCTTTCCGTGCCCGGCCTCGTGCTGTTCGCGAGCTTCATCGGCTATGGCGCGCTGCTGCGGGGCATCGAGTTTCCGCTCCTCGCCGGCCTGCTCTCCACCGTGCTGGTCTGGGCGCTGCCGGCCCAGGTGATCCTGGTGGGCGGGCTGGCCTCGGGCACCGCGCTTCCGGCCATCGCTTTCGCGGTGGCGCTGTCCTCGCTGCGCCTCCTGCCCATGGTGGTGTCCATCGCGCCCTTTCTGCGCGGGCGGCGGCGCAACCTCTTCCTCGAGCTGCTGTGCGCCCATTACGTCGCCATGAGCATGTGGGTGGAGGGCCTGCGTCTGCTGCCCAAGCTGCCGGCCGAGGCGCGGGTGCCGTTCGCGCTGGGGCTGGGCAATGGCTTCGTCATGGTCAGCCTCATGGGCACCGTGGGGGGCTATCTGCTGGCCGGAGAGCTGCCGGCGCCGCTGGCGGCGGGGCTGCTGTTCCTGACGCCC
>JAFIHR010000146.1 GCA_017849325.1 Xanthobacter autotrophicus
ACTCGGCCGCCTGGGCGGCAGGATCGCGGTTGAACACGGTGG
This sequence comes from Xanthobacter autotrophicus, assembly GCA_017849325.1. Lineage (GTDB taxonomy): Bacteria > Pseudomonadota > Alphaproteobacteria > Rhizobiales > Xanthobacteraceae > Xanthobacter > Xanthobacter autotrophicus_B. The sequence goes on from JAFIHR010000146.1 coordinate 43, forward strand.
CGCGCGCCATGTCGCCCTGCTCCAGGCGCACGGCGAGGCCGTCCTTCAGATCGATGGCGGGAAATAAAATCACGGATGCCACTTCAGGAAATTCGCGAGGAGAGCGAGGCCGAGGGTCTGGCTCTTCTCGGGATGGAACTGGGTGCCGGCCACATTGTCGCGCGCCACCGCCGCGGTGATGGCGCCGCCATAATCGGTGGTGGCCAGAAGGTCGAGCCCGTCGGCCGGCTTCAGGTGGTAGGAATGGACGAAATAGGCGTTGAGCCCGCCCTCCCCCGTATGGATGCCGGCGAACAGCGGGTGCTCGCGCGCCAGCTCCAGGCTGTTCCAGCCCATGTGGGGGATCTTGAGCGCCTTGTCGCCGGGGGCGATGCGGTCCACCTCGCCGCGGATCCAGCCGAGGCCCTCGGTGACGCCATGCTCCAGCCCGCGCTCTGCGAGCAGCTGCAGGCCGACGCAGATGCCGAGGAAAGGCCGGCCCTTCTCCTTCACCACGGCGATCAGCGCCTCCACCATGCCGGGCACCGCATCGAGGCCGGCCCGGCAGTCGGCGAACGCGCCCACCCCCGGCAGCACCACCCGGTCGGCGCCGCGCACCACGTCGGGGTTGCTGGTGACGACCACGCGCGCCTGCGTTGTCTCGCTGGCGGCGCGCTCCAGCGCCTTGGCGGCGGAATGCAGATTGCCGGAATTGTAGTCGATGACGGCGACGGTCAAGATGCGGACCCTCCGGCGAAGGAGCCGATGATGCCATGCTGCGGCAGCTGCGCGCCCGGAGGCGTCGGCGCCGCCGGGGGCACCGGGCGCGGCGCCGGCGCAGGGCGCAGGGCGACGCCCTCGAAGAAGCGCTGCTCGGCGGCTTCCAGGCTGTCGGCCACCACCGAGCCCGCGTCGCGATAGCCCTTGCGGATGAGCTTGCGCACCCGCAGCGACGGCAGCTCCAGGGCGATGAGGAAACTGAAGCCGAGCATCACGATGCTCGCCGCGGCCGCCGGCAGGTCGAACATCTCCACGCACGCCTCGAGCACGACGCCCACCGCGAGATAGGCGATCAGCACCAGCCAGAGCCGGTGGAAGATCAGCGCGATAGGGGTGAGCAGGAACGCCAGCCAGGAGAATTTCTCCCGCACGAAGACCACGGCATCGGCCGCCGTCACGGACGCATCGCCCGCTCCATCCTTCGACAGAACGCTCCAGCTCGCCATGTCCGCTCTCCTTACGTCCCCAGCGCGCCCTTGGTGGACGGGATCTCCCCGGCCAGCGCCGGATCGATGGCCAGCGCCGTGCGCAGCGCCCGGGCGAGGCCCTTGAAGCAGCTCTCGGCGATATGGTGGGCATTGACCCCGTAGAGGGTCTCCACATGCACGCAGATGCCGGCATTGGAGGTGAAGGCCTGGAAGAACTCGCGCACCAGGTCGGTGTCGAAGGTGCCGATCTTCTCCACCGCGAATGTGGTGCGGAACACCAGGAAGGACCGGCCGGACACGTCCACCGCCACGCGGGTCAGGGTCTCGTCCATGGGCAAATGCAGGCTGGCGTAGCGGGTGATGCCCGCCATGTCGCCCAGCGCCCGGCGCATGGCCTGCCCCAGGGCGATGCCCACGTCCTCGGTGGTGTGGTGGTAATCGATGTGCAGGTCGCCGTCCGCCTTGATGTCGAGGTCGAAGCGGGCGTGGCGGCCGAGGATGTCCAGCATGTGGTCGAGGAAGCCGATGCCGGTGGCGACGCTGACCTTCCCCGTCCCGTCGATGTCGAGGGACACGGCGATCTTCGTTTCCTTGGTCTCGCGCTTGATTTCCGCCTGCCGCATGGAACGCCTCCAAGGGCGGGGGTTTAGCAGCAACGCCGCCGCAACGCCATATGGCAGAGGGATGACGGGGGCGCGGGCAGCCGGCAAGGCGCGCCTCGCCCGTTGCGCCCGCCGCGCAAGTGCATAAGTAAGGCGGCGCAGCGGAGTTCCTTATGCAGCATTCCCCCGATACCATCTACGGCACCACCATCGTCTCGGTGCGCAAGGCGGGGCGCGTCGCCATCGCCGGCGACGGCCAGGTCACGCTCGGCCAGACGGTGCTGAAATCCAACGCCCGCAAGGTGCGCCGGCTCGGCCGGGGCGACGTGATCGGCGGCTTCGCCGGGGCCACCGCCGATGCCTTCACTTTGTTCGAACGGCTGGAAGGCAAGCTGGAGCAGTATCCCGGCCAGCTCCAGCGCGCCTGCGTGGAACTCGCCAAGGACTGGCGCACCGACCGCTACCTGCGCCGGCTCGAAGCCATGATGATCGTCGCCGACGCCTCCATCACCCTGGTGCTCACCGGCACCGGCGACGTGCTGGAGCCCGAGGCGGGGGTGGCCGGCATCGGCTCGGGCGGGGCGTTCGCGCTGGCCGCCGCCCGCGCCCTGCTCGACCGCGAGGAGGACCCGGAGGTGATCGCCCGCCGCGCGCTGGAGATCGCCGCCGACATCTGCATCTACACCAACCGCAACGTGGTGGTGGAGACCATCGCCGCCTGAGCGGCCGAGCCGCGCCGGGCGCCCGCGCCCGCCGCCATCCGTTGCCAAAACTGCGGGCCGAACGGCCCCCGCGGATCGCCCCGGCGCTGAAATCCGCGCAAAAATCCTTCAAGGGACCCGCCATGAGCGACTTTTCCCCGCGCGAGATCGTCTCGGAACTCGACCGCCACATCGTCGGCCAGGCGAAAGCCAAGCGCGCGGTGGCCATCGCGCTGCGCAACCGCTGGCGCCGCCTGCACCTGGACGAGAAGCTGCGCGAGGAGGTTCTGCCGAAGAACATCCTCATGATCGGCCCCACCGGCGTCGGCAAGACCGAGATCTCCCGCCGCCTCGCCCGGCTGGCCGGCGCGCCCTTCCTCAAGGTCGAGGCCACCAAGTTCACTGAGGTCGGCTATGTGGGCCGCGACGTGGAGCAGATCGTGCGCGACCTCGTGGAGGTGGGCATCGGCCTGATGCGCGACGCCAAGCGCAAGGACGTGCAGGCCAAGGCCCATCTCGCCGCCGAGGACCGGGTGCTCGACGCCCTCGTCGGCGCCACCTCGTCCCCCGCCACCCGCGACAGCTTCAGGAAGCGCCTGCGCGCCGGCGAGCTGGACGACAAGGAGGTGGAGATCGAGGTGCAGGGCGGCGCCCAGGGCATGCCCATGTTCGAGATCCCCGGCATGCCCGGCGCGCAGATGGGCGCCATCTCGCTCTCCGACATGCTCGGCAAGGCCTTCGGCGGGCGCTCCAAGACCCGCCGGGTGACGGTCAAGGACGCCCACCCCCTGCTCCTCACCGAGGAGGCGGACAAGCTCATCGATCAGGACGCCATCACCCAGGAGGCGATCCACGCGGTGGAGAACAACGGCATCGTCTTCCTCGACGAGATCGACAAGATCGCCGGCCGCGAGGGCCGCTCGGGGGCCGACGTGTCGCGCGAGGGCGTGCAGCGGGACCTGTTGCCCCTCATCGAGGGCACCACGGTCTCCACCAAGCACGGGCCGGTGAAGACCGACCACATCCTGTTCATCGCCTCCGGCGCCTTCCACGTGTCGAAGCCGTCGGACCTCCTGCCCGAGCTGCAGGGCCGCCTGCCCATCCGGGTGGAGCTGGAGGCGCTGACGCGGGCCGATTTCGTGCGCATCCTCACCGAGACCGAGGCGAGCCTCGTCAAGCAGTCGGTGGCGCTGATGGCCACCGAGGGCGTCGCCCTCACCATCACGCCGGACGCGGTGGAAGCCATCGCCGACGCGGCGGTGGAGGTGAATTCCAAC
>JAFIHR010000015.1 GCA_017849325.1 Xanthobacter autotrophicus
CGCGGCTGTTCTACATGTATGGGCCGGGGCAGGCGCCGGGCGCGCTCTATTCCCAGCTTATGACGGCGGTGGCGGAGGGGCGGGAGAGCTTCGACATGTCGGGCGGCGAGCAGCTCCGCGATTTCTCGCCCGTCGAGGAGGTGGCGCGCCGCCTCGCGGACCTGGCGCTGCTGCGCGCCGATGCGGGCATCGTGAACGTCTGCTCCGGCCGGCCGCGTTCGGTGCGTGCGCTGGTGGAGGGCTGGCTTGAGGAGAAGGGGGCGCGCCTCGCCCTCAATCTCGGCCGCTATCCCTATCCCGATTACGAGCCATTCGCCTTCTGGGGCGACAATCGCAAGCTGCGCGCGCTGCTGGACCGCGAGGACGCGCCGGAGGGCGCCGGCGAATAGGCCCGACCGTCATCGCACGGCCTAATGGACGGTGGCGAAGTCCTGCAGGATCACCGGGCCGAAGGCGATGCCGAGGGAGTAGCTCTTGCGGCTCTGGTCGAAGGCCGTGTCGTCATAGGGCAGGCCGTTGGCGGAGGGCAGGCCGCCGCCATGGTGCAGCCCCACCGCCACGAGCTGCCCCGAGCGGCGCGCCAGATAGATGCCGCCCGAATCGCCCGCCGAAGTATCGCAATCGCCGCGGAAGAAGCTGTTGGCATTGCCCACGGAGGTGAACGCCTTGTGCACATGGCAGAGCCGCGCCACCGGACGCGAGGTGTCGATGGGCTTCTGCGCGTGGCTCGCCTGGGCGGAGATCAGCAGCAGCTCGTCGCCGGCACTGGGCTCCGGGCCGAACGCCAGCGGCGTCACGCCGGAAACCGGCCGGGCGAGGCGCACGATGGCGTAGTCACGGCTGGCATCGAAGAAGGTGAGGCCGATCTTGAAGCTGCCGGGCTCGAACACCAGCGGGATCTTGTGGCCCGGGTTCGCCTTGGTGGCGAAGTAGCAGGTGGGCAGCGGGTAGGGCAGCTGGTGCTGCTCGTTGTAGAAATTGTGCGCCACCGTGACGATCTTGGCGTTGCTGCCCACCAGCGTGGCCGAGCCCGCCGTGCCGGGGAAGGTGGCGCTCGGCGGGCATTCCACCGAGCCGGTCACCTGCGCGAGCCAGCGCTGCTCGGCGGGGCTGGCGCTGTGGGGAAAATGGTTGAGGGAGCTGCGGTCGTCGTGGCCGACGATGTTCACCGGCACGAGGAGGTCGCGCAGCGGAACCGGCCTGTCCGCCGCAGCGGCCGGAGCGTTCGCGCCCTGAAGCTGCGCCTCGATCTGGAGCAGGGCGCCGAGCCCGCCTGCGCCGGCCGTGCCGGCGAAGAGCAGCGGCGCGCAGGCGAGCGCCAGTGCCGGAAGGGCACCACGGCCGAAGATGCGGGAGGTGATCTTCCGGATAATCATGGTCGGCAGGTTAAGCACAGTTCCCAGGCAAGTTCATGCCGAAAACGAAAAGGCGCACATCTAAACTTGCGCTGTAGCATCGGAGGCACAGTTGCCCTTGCTGCAACGGGATGTGAGGGGTGGATGCGGGGCGTCGGCCTGCGTGAAATCGCCCTCTCGCCTTCCCATCGCGGCTGGGAAATTCTACACATTAGGGCTCCTGAATGTCCCCGCGCCGGCGGCGCGCGGGCCAACGGCGAACAGCGCAAGCGGGAGCCCGGCGCGGCGCCCGGCACGATCGGTTCCGCGCCAATCCGGGTCCGGCCTGTTCGACCCGGTTTCGACGCCATGAGGAGGCGGAAGGCATGACGGTGGCGGATCAGGTCGCGCCGGACAACGAGGCCGCCCGTCAGGGATCGGGCGCCCGGGAGGGGCGCGTGGTGGCGGTGCGCGGCGCCGTCATCGACATCGCCTTCGCGGGCGCGGCGCTGCCGCCGGTGGACGACGCCTTGATCATCGCCGCCTCCGACGAAATCAAGGTGCTCTGCGAGGTGCAGAGCCACCTCGATCAGCACACCGTGCGCGCCATCGCCCTCGAGGCCACCACCGGGCTCAAACGCGGCCTGATGGTGAAGCGGGTGGGCGGTCCGGTGCGGGTGCCGGTGGGCGATCAGGTGCTCGGCCGTCTCCTCGATGTCACCGGCCGGGTCGGCGACAAGGGCGCGCCGCTGCCCGCCGACGTGCCGCTGCGCCCCATCCACCGGGCGCCGCCGCCCTTCGCCGCCCAAGGCGGGACCTCGGACCTGTTCCGCACCGGCATCAAGGTGATCGATCTGCTGGCGCCTCTGGCGCAGGGCGGCAAGGCGGCCATGTTCGGCGGCGCCGGCGTGGGCAAGACCGTGCTGGTGATGGAGCTGATCCACGCCATGGTGGCGAGCTATCAGGGCATCTCGGTGTTCGCCGGGGTGGGCGAGCGCTCCCGCGAGGGCCATGAGATGCTGCTCGACATGACCGAATCCGGCGTGCTCGACCGCACGGTCCTCGTCTACGGCCAGATGAACGAGCCGCCCGGCGCCCGCTGGCGCGTGCCCATGACGGCGCTCGCCATCTCCGAATATTTCCGCGACGAGAAGCACCAGAACGTGCTGCTGCTCATGGACAACGTGTTCCGCTTCGTCCAGGCGGGCATGGAAGTGTCGGGCCTGCTCGGCCGGCTGCCGTCGCGGGTGGGCTATCAGCCGACGCTCGCCAGCGAGGTGGCGGCGCTGCAGGAGCGCATCGCCTCGGTGGGCGAGGCGGCCATCACCGCCATCGAGGCGGTCTACGTGCCGGCGGACGATTTCACCGATCCCGCCGTGACCACCATCGCCGCCCATGTGGATTCCATGGTGGTGCTCTCGCGCGCCATGGCGGCGGAGGGCATGTATCCGGCGGTGGACCCCATCGGCTCGTCCTCCATCCTGCTCGATCCGCTGATCGTGGGCGAGGAGCATGCGCAGGTGGCCATCGATGTCCGCCGCACCATCGAGCATTATCGCGAGCTGCAGGACGTGATCTCGCTGCTCGGCATCTCCGAGCTCGGCGCCGACGACCGGCGCATCGTCGGCCGGGCGCGGCGGCTGCAGCGCTTCCTCACCCAGCCGTTCTCGGTGACCGAGGCCTTCACCGGGGTTCCCGGCCGCTCCGTTGCGCTGGCCGACACCATCGCCGGCTGCCGCGCCATCCTGAACGGCGACTGCGACGACTGGCAGGAAAGCTCGCTCTACATGGTGGGCACCCTCGACGAGGCGCGGGCGAAGGAAGACGCCACCCGCAAGGGGCGCTGAGGAGGCCGGAGCATGGGCAGCCTGCATCTCATCATCACCACCCCGACCACGGTGCTGGTCAACGCGCCGGAGGTGCGTTCCGTGCGGGCGGAGGATGAGAGCGGCAGCTTCGGCGTGCTCGCCGGCCACACCGACCTTCTCACCGTGCTGCCGGCCTCGGTGGTGCGCTGGCGCACCGAGGACGGAGCGCAGCATTTCTGCGCCCTGCGCGGCGGGCTGATGACCGTGGAGGGGGGCGATCTCGTCTCCATCGCCTGCCGCGAGGGTACGGTGGGCGACGACATCGAATCCCTGGAAGCCGACGTGGCGCGCCTGCGCAGCACGGAGATCGACGCGGAACGCCGCGCCCGGGTGGAGCAGATGCGCCTTCATGCCCGCGCCGTGCGCCAGATCATGCGCTATCTCAGGCCCGGCCGCGTCGGCTCCGGGGTGCCCTTCGGCCCGGCGCGCAACGGCTCCGGCCCGGCACGCGGTACGGGGTCCGATGGCGGCGGGGGAGGCGCATGATGGCCGAGCCGGATCGAGCGCCCGAACGGCCGCAAGGCGCGCCATCGCCCAAGGGGGCGAACCACAGGGCGGCGGGTGATTCCCTCGCCGGCGCGGCCCGCCGGGCGGCCGAGCGCTCCGAGCAGGGCAGGGCCGATCCCGAGCCGTCCCTCGGCGTGCGCCTCGGCCAGATCGGCATCCTGGGCTGGACCATCGTGGTGCCGACCCTGCTCGGCGTGGTGGTCGGCCGCTGGCTCGACCGCAGCTTCGCCACCGGCGTGTTCTTCTCGGCCCCGCTGATCATGATCGGCGCCGCCTTCGGCCTGTGGTCCGCCTGGAAATGGATGCACCGCCCATGAGGCTGTTCCCAAGAGGCCATTCCCATGACCGCCCCCATCGGCACGCCCGCTTTTCTCACCGCCCTGGCGGATGGCCTCGCCACGGTGCCCGGCGCCGCGCCGGCGCTGGGCTTCGCGGTGGGCCTCGCGCTGGGCGCGCTGCATTTCGCCTCGCTGCGGCTCAATACCGACCTGTTCGTGAACGGCGGACGGGCCTGGCTCGCCGCTCTGCTGCTGGTGGGGCGCTTCGCGCTGCTGCTGGTGGTGCTGGCGGGGCTCGCCATGCTCGGCGCCCTGCCGCTGCTGTGCGGCGGGCTGGGGCTGCTGGTGGCCCGCGCCGTCATCATCAAGCGCATGGGAGGCGTGCCGTGACCGGATCGCCCCTGGAGATCACGCCGCTGTTCTCCATCGGCCCGGTGCCCGTCACCGCGCCGGTGGTGGTGACGTGGGTCATCATCGCCGTTCTGGCCCTGTTCGGCATCCTGCTGACGCGCCGCCTCGCCCTTCAGCCCTCCGCCACCCAGGCGGTCATGGAGGGGGTGGTGGAGACCATCGACGATCAGATCCGCGACACCATGCAGGCGGACCCCGCAACCTACCGCAGCCTCATCGGCACCATCTTCATCTTCGTGCTTTTGGCCAACTGGTCGTCGCTGATTCCCGGCATCGAGCCGCCCACCGCCCATATCGAGACCGATGCGGCCCTCGCTTTCATCGTCTTCATCGCCACCATCGCCTACGGCATCCGGGCGCGCGGGCTCGGCGGCTATCTCGCCACCTTCGCCGAGCCGAGCTGGGTGATGATCCCGCTCAACGTGGTGGAGCAGATCACCCGCACCTTCTCGCTGCTGGTGCGCCTGTTCGGCAATGTGATGAGCGGGGTGTTCGTGGTCGGCATCGTGCTGTCGCTGGCGGGGCTCCTGGTGCCCATCCCGCTGATGGCGCTCGACCTGCTCACCGGGGCGGTGCAGGCCTATATCTTCGCCATTCTGGCCACCGTCTTCATCGGCGCCGCGGTGAGCGAGGGGAAGGAGCCGCCCCGCCCCGAGACGCCGCGCCCCGAAGCATTGCCCGCCGCGCCACCCGCCAAGGACGCCTCCAAAGGATAGGACAGCATCATGGAGAACATCATCCAGGTCGTGAGCATCGCCGCTGCCGCCATCGCCGTCTCGTTCGGCGCCATCGGCCCGGCGCTGGGCGAGGGACGCGCCGTGGCCGCCGCCATGGACGCCATCGCCCGCCAGCCGGAAGCGGCGGGCACGGTCTCGCGCACCCTGTTCGTCGGTCTCGCCATGATCGAGACCATGGCCATCTACTGCCTCGTGATCGCGCTGCTGGTGCTGTTCGCCAACCCCTTCATCCACTGACGGGCGCGGCCTGATGCATATCGACTGGTGGACGCTCGGGCTTCAGACGGTCAACGTCCTCGTCCTCATCTTCATCCTGAGCCGCTTCTTCTTCCGCCCGCTGACGGCGATGATCGCGGCGCGGCGGGCGGCCGTGACCGCGGAGCTGGAGGCGGCGCGCGCATCGAAGGAGGCCGCCGCCGCCGAGCACCAGAAGATCGCCGACGAGGCGCAGGCGCTGGCTGCAAGGCGCGCCACCCTCGCCCATGAGGCGGCTGCCGAGGCTGCCAGGGAGAAGGAAAGCCTGATCGCCGCCGCCCATGCCGAGGTGGAGGCCATGCGGGCCTCCGCCGCCGCCGAGATCGCCCGCGCCCGCGAGGCGGACCGCGCGGCCGAGGCGGACCGGGCCAGCACGCTGGCGGTGGACATCGCCGCCAAGCTGTGCGCCCGCCTGCCGGATACCGCGCTGGTGGATGGCTTCATCGCCGGATTGGGGGAGGGGGTGGCGGCGCTACCCGACGCAACGCGGGCGCAGATGGCGGCTTCTTCGCCCCTGGCGCTGGCGGCGCCGCGCGCCTTGAGCGCGGCCGAGACCGCGGCCTGCGAGGCGGCGCTGTCGCGGGTGCTCGGCGCGCCGGTGACCTTAGCGGTGACGGTGGATCCCCGCCTCATCGCCGGCCTGGAGCTGAGCGCGCCCCACGGCATCGTCCGTAACAGCCTGAAGGGCGATCTCGACCGCATCGCCAAGGAGTTGACGCGCCATGACCGATGATGCCGGCAAACCCGAAGCGGGCGACGGCAGCGACTGGCTGGCCCGCGGCCGGAGCATCCTTGCCGAGACGGAGCTCGCCCCGGAGGCGGTCTCCGTGGGCCGGGTGGAGCAGGTGGCCGACGGCATCGCCCGCATCTCCGGCCTGCCCGACGTGAAGCTCAACGAGCTGCTGCGCTTCGAGGGCGGGCGGCTGGGCTTCGCCCTCGCCCTCGATGCCGAGGACATCAGCGCGGTTCTCTTGGACGAGGCCGCCGCCATCGAGGCGGGATCGTGCGTCGCCGGCACGGGCGAGGTGGTGCGCGTGCCGGTGGGGGAGGGCCTGCTGGGGCGGGTGGTGGACCCCCTCGGCCGGCCGCTGGACCGCGCCGAGCCGCCGGTGGCGGCGTCCCATGAGCCGATCGAGCGGCCCGCCCCGGCCATCATCGAGCGTGATCTCGTCTCGGAGCCGGTGGAGACCGGCCTTCTGGTGGTGGATGCCCTGTTCGCCCTCGGCCGAGGCCAGCGCGAGCTGATCATCGGTGACCGCGCCACCGGCAAGACCGCCGTGGCCGTTGACGCCATCATCAACCAGAAGAATTCGGACGTGATCTGCGTCTATGTGGCGGTGGGCCAGCGCGCCACGGCGGTGGAGCGGGTGATCGAGGCGGTGCGCGCCCATGGCGCTCCCGAGCGCTGCATCTTCGTGGTGGCGTCCGCCGCGGCGTCGCCGGGCCTGCAATGGATCGCGCCGTTCGCCGGCTTCACCATGGCGGAGTATTTCCGCGACCGGGGCGGCCACGCCCTCGTCATCGTCGACGACCTCACCCACCATGCCGCCACCCACCGCGAGCTGGCCCTGCTCACCCGAGAGCCGCCGGGGCGCGAGGCCTATCCGGGCGACATCTTCTATCTCCACGCCCGCCTGCTGGAGCGGGCGGCCAAGCTCTCCAAGGATCTCGGCGGCGGCTCGCTCACCGCTCTGCCCATCGCCGAGACCGACGCGGGGAACCTCTCCGCTTATATCCCCACCAACCTCATCTCCATCACCGACGGGCAGATCGTGCTGGACGCCCACATGTTCGCGGCCAACCATCGCCCGGCGGTGGATGTGGGCCTCTCGGTGAGCCGGGTCGGCGGCAAGGCGCAGAAGCCGGCCCTGCGCGAGGTGTCGGGGCGGGTGCGGCTGGACTATTCCCAGTTCCAGGAGCTGGAGATGTTCACCCGCTTCGGCGGCATCTCCGATACCCGCGTGAAGGGCCAGATCACCCGCGGCGAGCGCATCCGCGCGGTGCTGACCCAGCCGCGCTTCGCCAATCTGCGCCTCGTGGACGAGGTGGCGCTGCTCGCCGCGCTGGCCGAGGGGGTGCTGGATGACCTGCCGGTCGCCGTCGTCGCGCCGCTGAAGGCACGGCTGCCCGGCTATCTCGATGCCCACGCCCGCGAAGACGTGGCGGCGCTCACCCGGTCGGGCACGCTGGATCCGGAGCTGCGGGCGCGGCTCGTCGCACAGGTGCGGGAGCTGGCGCGGGGCCTTGCCGCTGCCAAGGCCGGAGCGCCTCAGGAGGCGGAGGAGGTCCCGCCGTCATGACCGACCGCCTCAGCGATGTGGAAGCGCGCATCCATACGGTGCATCAGCTCTCCTCCGTCATCACCGCCATGCGCGGCATCGCGGCGGCGCGCTCGCGGGCGGCGAAAGCCCAGCTCGACGGGGTGCGCGCCTATGCCCGGACCATCGGCGGCGCCATCGGACACGCTCTGGCCTTCCCGGCGGACGGGCAGCGCGCCGCGCGCCGGCAGGAGGGGGCGGGGGCGCATGCCTTGGTGGTCCTGTGCGCCGAGCAGGGCTTCGTGGGCCCCTTCAACGAGCATGTGTTCGACACCGCGGCGGCGATCCGCGCCCGCGAGCCCGAGGTTCCGGTGCGCCTGCTTCTCGCCGGGGATCGCGGCCTGCTGGTGGCCGACGAGCGCGGCATCCGGGTGGATTGGTCCACCTCCATGATCTCCCATCCCGACCAGGCCGCGGCTCTGGCGAGCCGCATCGCCGACGCCCTCTATCTGGACGCGCCCGAGGGGGTGAAGGTGACGCGGGTGAGCCTGGTGCATGCCATCCCGGGCGGCGCCAGCGAGGTGGAGATGGTGGAGCGCCGGCTCATCCCCTTCGATTTCGAGCGCTTCCCGCTGCCGAAGCGCGCCATCGCGCCGCTCATCACCCTGCCGCCGGCGGTGCTGCTGGAGCGCCTCGTGGATGAATACGTCTTCGCCGAGCTGTGCGAGGCGGTGGTGCTCTCCTTCGCGGCGGAGAACGAGGCGCGGATGCGCGCCATGATCGCCGCCCGCGCCCATGTGAGCGACACGCTCGACACGCTCACCTCCCACGCGCGGCAATTGCGCCAGGAGGAGATCACCAACGAGATCATCGAGCTTGCCAGCGGCGCCCTGGCCGCCATGGGCGACGGCAGCCATCGCTGACGCGGCCGGGGCCGGGACCGCCTCGCTCAGGAAGCGGGAGAGGCGCGGCCCCCGTGTGCCGCCTCGCCGCCGGTCACCGGCCCGGGCCGGAGCTCTCAGGCAGGATCCGCGGCCAGGAGAAGGGGAAGGGCGCGGCCGCCGGCTGCGGCGCGCTGGCGCTCGCCGTATCGGCCGGCCGCTCGGGCTTCGGCTTGCTCGCCTGAGGCTTCGGGTTTTGGGGCTTCGCGGCCTGCGTCTTGGCTGAGGCCGGCTTCTGGGGCTGGGCCTCCTTCGGCCCGGCGGTGGCGCCATCGGCGGCCGGCTTGGGCACGGCGTTTCCCGCGGCCGGCGCGACGGAGGCGGTCTTCTTCTCCCGCAGCGGGGCACCGGCGCTCTGCGCGCCCGCAGCGGGCTCGACGATGGGCTCGGTGCCGGTGTAGCCGCCTTCCCTGGCCACCAGATGCACCACCTTGAAGTTGCGCTTCTTCAGCTCGCGCAGCAGCTTGGGCAGCATCACCGCGGTCGCGGGCTGGATGTCGTGCAGCAGCAGGATGCCCGAGCCGCGGGCCTCCAGCCGGTCGAGGGCGCGCTGATAGACCTGATCGGGCTTCAGATGCATCCAGTCGTCGGCCACGAGGTCCACGCTGAAGACGGCGATGCCGTTGTCCCTGGTGAACTGCTCGTAGAACTTGGTGCGCCCGAGGCCGGGGAAGCGGAAGAACGGCACCGTGTGGGCGCCGACGGGCTGAAGCGCCGCATTGGTGGAGGCGAAGCCCTTGGCGATCTCGGCGAGGCCCGCCTCATGCTTCAGCTTGGGGAAGATCAGCGGGTGGGTCTGGCTGTGCGAGCCGACGGTGTGGCCTTCGTCGTGGATGCGCTGCACCACTGCCGGATAGGCTTTCGCCATGACGCCGACGATGAAATAGGTGGCCTTCACGCATTCATGGGCGAGGGCATCGAGCACCCGGCTCGACATGGGCGGCAGGGGCCCGTCGTCAAAGGTGAGAATCACCTCGCCGCGCTGGAGCGGAACGGTGTCCTTGTACTGCAGGCTGCCCACATAGGGGGTGGCCACCGGATCGAAGGCGATCTCGCGGGAGGTGCCGAGCGCATCGGGATTGCCGGGGCACTGGCTCGCGGTCGTCGATGCAGCCGGGGCCGGGGGAGTCGCAGCAGGAGAGACGGCGGGAGCCGGGGCCGGCGTGGCGGCAGGCGGCCCGGACTGCTGCGCCAGCGCCGCGCTCGCCAGCGCACCGCCGGCCGCGAGCACGCCTGCCAGCACCAGCCGCCGCAGCACAACGCCTTTGCTTGCCGACCGCATCATCATGGACTCCCGACCTTCGGACCCCATCCTTATCATCCTGTCATTTCGGCCAAAATCAGGCCCGTCACCGGCGCCCCGGTCCTGACGCCTAGCGCCGGGCGACGTCGCCGGCCTGCGCCGCGTCCTGCGCCTTCGGCACCATGTGCACCACCCGGTAGCCGCGCTCCTTCATGGCCTTCAGGAAGGCCGGAATCATCGCCGCCGTCTGGCCCTTGGTGTCGTGGAACAGCACGATGCCCTTGCCCGCCGCGTCGAGGCGCTTGGTCACCAGGTCGAGCTCCTTCTCCGGCGTCATCACGTTCCAGTCGCTGGCCCAGAAATCCGCACCGAAAACCGCGATTCCCTGCTTGTCGAGATAGTCGAGCAGGGCCGGCGTCGAGGCGAAGCCGGGAAAGCGGAAGAACGGCACCCGCGGCTTGGGACCGCTCGCCCCGTAGGCCGCCACCTCGTCGGCGGCGATGCCGCGCTCGATCTCGCGCACCGCCGCGTCATAGGGGATCTTGGCGAGGGTGGCGGACGGATGGGTCATGGTGTGGTGGGCCACCGTATGCCCCTCGGCGAGGATGCGCCGCACCAGTTCCGGCCGCGCCTTCGCATTCTCGCCGATGAGGAAGAAGGTCGCCTTCACGCACTGCGCCTTCAGGGCGTCGAGGATCGCCGCGGTGGTGGCCGGCCAGGGGCCGTCGTCGAAGGTGAGCACCACCTCGCGGTCTTCAAGGGGCAGGGTGGAGGGGAACGACTTGGTGCCCACCCGCACGCCCCTCGGATCGATTTCCAGGGTTCGCGAGGTGCCCAGCACGTCCGTGCGCTGGGCGCAGTCCGGCGCCGCGGCATGCGCCACGGAGGCGGCGAGGCACAGGCCGATCACCCCGCCGGCGAGCACCGGCAGGCGGGAGCGCGCGGACCACCGGAAGAGCGAGGCGAATCGCGACGGGAACGGCATCGTTGCAGGCACCAAAATACCAGCCAAAACGGCCTTGCCTGTCAGTAGGCCAGTCTGGCGGGAATTTGAAGCGGTCCGCGATCACGAGATGTTCCAGCCTGGTTGCAAATGCCGCTGCTCCTCGCGGCGCGGCGCCTTTCACTGTGCGCCGGCTCGCTTTAGAACGGCGCGAAAGACGCGGCCCTTCCAACCCTCACAGGAGCACTGCCATGCGCGAGGAACTCCCTCCCGCCGAAGCCGAACGCGCGAGCGCTCCCGTCAGCGTGCGGGAGGAGGACGGCACCTTGTCGCAGGCGTTCCTGGAGGAGGTGCGCACGGGGGTCGAGGAGCGCAATGTCGAAGCCCTCGCCGCGCTCACCGGCGGGCTGCACGAGGCCGACCTCGGCGACCTGCTGGAGGCCCTCGACGGCGATACCTGCCGGCGCCTCATCGAGCTTCTGGGCTCGGCCTTCGACTTCGCCGCGCTCACCGAGCTGGACGAGACCCAGCGTGTGCGCATCCTGCACGCGCTCACCCCGAGCCTCGTGGCGCAGGGCATCCGCAGCCTCGATTCGGACGATGCGGTCTATATCCTGGAAGACCTCGAGGAGGACGACAAGAACGCCATCCTCGAGCACCTCCCGGCCCCCGAGCGCGGGGTGCTGGAGCGCTCCCTCGACTATCCGGAGGAGAGCGCGGGCCGGCGCATGCAGACCGAGTTCATCGCCGTGCCGCCGTTCTGGACCGTCGGGCGCACCATCGACTACATGCGCGAGACGCCGAACCTGCCGCAGACCTTCTACGAGATCTTCGTGGTGGACCCGACCTACCGGCTCATCGGCTCGGTCTCCCTCGACCGGCTGCTGCGCACCAAGCGCCCGGTGCTCGTCACCGCGGTGAAGAACGACCACCTCAACACGGTGAAGGCCGCCGACGACCAGGAGGACGCCGCCCGCATGTTCGAGCACTACAACCTCGTCTCCGCCCCGGTGGTGGACGACGCGGGCCGGCTCGTGGGCGTGCTCACCATCGACGACGTGGTGGACGTGATCCAGGAGGAGGCGGACGAGGACCTGCGCGCCCTCGCCGGCGTGAGCAGCGACGAGGAACTGTCCGATACCGTGGCCTATACCGCGCGGAGCCGCCTGCCCTGGCTGGTGATCAACCTCGGCACCGCCTTCATCTCGGCCTCCATCATCGCCCTGTTCGAGGGCACAATCGAGAAGATGGTGGCGCTGGCCGTGCTGATGCCCATCGTCGCCTCCATGGGCGGCAATGCCGCCAACCAGACCATGACGGTGGCGGTGCGCGCCATCGCCACCAAGGACATCGGCAGCCACAACGCGCGCCGGGTGGTCTCGCGCGAGGTGCTGGTGGGGCTGCTCAACGGCTTCGCCCTTGCCGTCCTGCTCGGGGTCATCGCCGCCCTCTGGTACAGGGAGGCGCAGCTCGGCGTCGTCATCGCCATCGCGCTGATCCTGAACATGCTGGCGGCGGGGCTGTTCGGCATCCTCATTCCGCTGGCCATCTCGCGCCTGAAGCTCGACCCTGCGGTGGCTTCGGGCGTGTTCGTCACCACGGTGACCGACACGGTGGGCTTCTTCGCCTTCCTCGGGCTGGCAAGCTGGTGGTTCGCGGGCGGGCACTGACGGCGCGGCGCCGGGGCGCGGGCAGGGCGCCTTGTCATGGCGTCGCGGGCGCAGCTTTGCCCTTGCGCGGGGGAAGCCGGCTTCGCAGAACAGCCCGAGCCGAAGCCGCGTGACATGAGGGGTGCCGCCATGATCGAAACCAGGCCCATCGATGGGAAAGCCTTTGCTGCCGGTCTTCGGGCGCGCATCGCCGAAGAGGTGGCGGCGCTGAACGCCGCCCATGGCCTTCGGCCCGGCCTCGCGGTGGTGCTGGTGGGCGAGGACCCGGCAAGCCAGGTCTACGTGCGCAACAAGGCGGCGCAGACCCTGGAGGCGGGCATGGCCTCCTTCGAATACCGCCTGCCGGTGGAGACCTCCGAGGCCGAGGTGCTGCGCCTTGTGGCCGACCTCAACGCCGACCCCTCGGTCAACGGCATCCTGGTGCAGCTCCCGCTGCCGGCGCAGATCGACGCCACCAAGGTGATCGCCGCCATCGATCCCGCCAAGGACGTGGACGGCTTCCATGTGGTCAATGCCGGGCGCCTCGCGGTGGGGCTCGATGCGCTGGTGCCGTGCACGCCTCTCGGCTGCGTGATGCTGCTGAAGCACCATCTCGGCAACCTTTCCGGCCTCCGGGCGGTGGTGGTGGGGCGCTCCAACATCGTCGGCAAGCCGGCCGCCCAGCTCCTCCTGAAGGAGGATTGCACCGTCACCATCGCCCATTCGCGCACCCGGGACCTGCCGGGCGAATGCCGCTCGGCCGATATCCTCGTGGCCGCGGTGGGCCGGCCGGAGATGATCCGCGGCGACTGGATCAAGCCCGGCGCAACGGTGATCGACGTGGGCATCAACCGGGTGCCCAAGGGCGACGGCAAAACCCGCCTCGTGGGCGACGTGGCCTATGGCGAGGCGCAGGGGATCGCCGGCCTCATCACGCCGGTGCCGGGCGGCGTCGGGCCGATGACCATCGCCTGCCTGTTGCAGAACACCCTGACCGCCGCCAGGCGCCAGGCGGGGCTCTGAGGCGCGGGCAGATCCGCCGTCGAGGGCTTGCCCGGTGCGGGGCCACCTCCCGGCAGCAGGGCCGCCACCATCTGCCGCAGGGGGAGATTGAGAAATATTTGCGACAGGGCGCCGAATGGCGCACCTTTGGTTCAAGTTCAGCGGCTTAGGTCTGGAGGTGAGGCCAGTCCCTCCGCCGCGAGGACAGCACGATAGGAGCCGATCCCAACAAGGCTCCAGGTGGGAGGACGACCAATGTACATGGCCATGGAGAACCGGAAGACCCTCTTTCCGGGCGAGATCGACGCGCACCTGCGCGCCGGGCTGCCCTGCTGGCGTTATGAGAACGGCGCCATTCGCCGCGCCTACCATACCAACGGGTGGAAGGGCGCGCTTCTGCTGGCCAACGCCATCGGGCATCTCGCGGAGGCC
>JAFIHR010000147.1 GCA_017849325.1 Xanthobacter autotrophicus
CCTTTTTCAACCCTCCGAAGAGGACCCTCCCATGGCCGGCCCCTCCCTGATCGGCGCCAGTGACAGCGCCGTGCTCGTGGTTGTCGACCTGCAAGTGGATTTCCTGCCCGGAGGCGCCCTCGCGGTGCCTTTCGGCGACGAAGTGCTGCCGCTCGCCAATCAGGTGGCGGCGCGCTTCAAGAACGTGGTCCTCACCCAGGACTGGCACCCGGCGGACCATGTCTCCTTCGCCTCCAGCCATCCCGGCAAGGCGGCCTTCGAGGCCATCGAGCTGGCCTACGGCCCGCAGATCCTGTGGCCCGACCATTGCCTGCAGGACAGCCCGGGCGCGCGCTTCTCCGCCCACCTGGACGTGCCCCATGCCCAGGCGATCATCCGCAAGGGGCACCACAGCACCATCGACAGCTATTCGGCGTTCTACGAGGCCGATCGCACCACCCCCACCGGACTTGCCGGCTATCTGCGCGAGCGCGGCATCGAGCAGGTCTATCTGCTGGGGCTGGCGACGGATTTCTGCGTCGCATGGTCGGCCGTGGATGCCGCGCGCCACGGCTTTTCCACCCATGTGATCGACGAGGCGTGCCGCGCCATCGACGTGGACGGCTCCCTCGCCCAGGCCTATGCCGACATGGCCGGAGCGGGCGTGCTCATGGCGCCGCTCGCCGATCTCCTGTCCTAGCCGCGAACGGGTGCGCCGCAGGCCTTGCCCGGCCGGCGCGCCCCGTCACTGGGCCGAGGTCATCCATCCCATGAAGGCGCCGGTGGCATCGCTGACGATGGCGATGCGGCCGATGCCGGGCACGTCGAACGGCTCGCGCACCACCTGGCCGCCGTTCTGCTTCAACAGCTCCAGGCGCTGCTCCACATTGTCCACGTTGATGTAGGAGAACCAGTGGGGCGGCACGGTGGCCGGCACGATGTCGGACTTGTCCATCAGCCCGGCGACGGGCTCCTCGCCGAGCATGGCGACATAATAGGACTTGCCCCCGTCCATGGGCATTTCCGCGAAGGACCAGCCGAGCGTGGCGCCGTAGAAGGCCTTCGCCTTCTCCACGTCGTCGGTCATCAGTTCGTTCCAGTAGAATTTGCCATGTTGGGCCATGGGCCTCTCCCTTGCGAGCCGGTGTGCTCGCGGCCTTTTGGGCGCGCCGCATCGGGCGCAGGCTGCGCCGTAGGCGAGTACTATGCGCGCATCCGGCGGGAAATGCATGATGTTCCGGCAAAGGGCGGATCGGCCCGGATCGCATGGCCGGCTGAGCGGCCCATCCGTCGGGAGGAGCCATGACCGAGGTTCGCGCGGCAGAGGAGCCCTCCCCCCTGGAGGTTCAGCCCGGCGCCCTGTGGTATCGCGGCGCCATCGACCGGGCCGGGCAGGAAGCCCTCCTGGCGGATATCGACCGGGTGCTGGCCGAAGCGCCGCCCTTCGTCCCGCGCATGCCGCGCACCGGCGCGCCTTTGTCGGTGCGCATGAGCAATTGCGGCCCGCTGGGCTGGATTTCCGATGCAGCGGGATACCGCTACCAGGCCTTCCATCCGGATACCCGCCGCCCCTGGCCGGCCATGCCGGATCGCCTCCTCGCCCTGTGGGAGCGTTTCGCGGGCTATGGCGCGCCGCCCGAGGCCTGCCTCATCAATCTCTACGGCCCCGAGGCCCGCATGAGCCTGCACCAGGATCGCGACGAGGCGGATTTCGCCGCCCCGGTGCTGTCCATCTCGCTGGGCGCCACGGCCATCTTCCGCCTGGGCGGGGAAACGCGGCGCGGGCCCACCCGCTCCGTCCGCCTGGCCTCCGGCGACATCTTCGTGCTGGGCGGGGCGAGCCGCCTCGCCTTCCACGGCATCGACCGGATCCTCGCCGGCAGCTCCACCCTGGTGGCCGACGGCGGACGCATCAACCTGACCCTTCGCCGTGTGACGGCAATATGATACTCAGAGCGTGAATCACCGGGTCACGTTTTGGCCCCCTTTGCTCCACAAAAGCGGTCATCTTCGACCGCGATGCCGGTCCGCCGCCCCGCAACGGCACGCGGCCGGCCCCGCCGCCCTCCGGGAGCCCGCTCATGCGCCAAGGCCTCGTCGCCCTCGTCATCCTCGTCTGGTCCGCTTTCGGCGCGCTGGCCGAGCAGGCGGTCTTCCCGCGCGGCTCCTCCATCGGCATGGAGCCGCCCGCCGGTATGGAGCCGAGCACCAATTTCGCCGGCTTCGAGAACAAGCAGAAGGGCGCCTCCATCCTGGTGGTGGACATGCCGCCCGATGCCTTTCCCCAGCTCGAAGCCGGATTTACCGACCAGGCCCTGGCGGCCAAGGGCATCACCGTGCAAAGCCGCCGCGACTTCCCGGTCGGCACGTCCAAGGGCGTGCTGGTGACCGGAATCCAGAGCGCGGGCGCCGGGCAGGTGAAGAAATGGGTGCTGCTGGTGGGCAACGAGACCGCCACCGCCCTCGTCACCATGCAGGTGCCCGAGGCCGAGGCCGCCGCCTTCCCGGACGCCGCGGTGGAGGCGGCGTTCAAGACGCTGCGCTTCCGCTCCGCCGAGGACCAGCTTGCGGATCTGCCCTTCGCGATCACCGATTTCGCCGGCTTCCGGGCGCTGCGCACCCTCGGCGCCACCTCGGTCATCCTGACCCAGGGGCCGAAGAACACCTTCGACGGCGACGAGCAGCCCTATTTCGTGATCTCCGTCGGCGCCGGCGCCCCGCGCGACGACGAGCGCCGGCAGTTCGCCTTGCGCTCCCTGTCCACCCTGTCGGGCATGAAGGAACTGCGGGTCGAGCGGGCCGAGCCGCTGCGCATCCACAACCGCCTCGGCTACGAGGTGATGGCCAATGCGCTGGACGCCAAGACCGGCACGCCCCTCAAGGTGGTGCAATGGTTCAGCTTCGGCCCCACCGCCCACATGCGCATGGTGGCGGTGACCCGGGCGGACCAGTTCCCCGAGCTCTATCCGAAGCTGCGCGCCATCCGCGACGGCATCGAATCGCGCTGACGCCCGCCGCCCCCCGCGCGGCCGCTCACCGCCCATCGGGACCCGGCGGCGGATCGGCCGCGTCGGCGGGCCCGGCCGCATCGGGAGCGTGCCAGGACCGTAGCGAGCCGCGGGCGCGGCCCGTGGCGGCGGCGCTCAATCCGTAATGCCGGGCGAGCCGGTCGAGGGCGAGGCCGAGCACCACCTTGGCAGTGCGCGCCGGCCAGCCGCGCTCCCGCTCCACCTCCTCGAGCCCCTTGAGGAAGCAGCACACATCCAGCAGCACGCCGGACAGCTCCGGCCCCACGACGGCGAGCGCCTTGGCAAGGCGCTGCTTGGCCGCCATCACCATGTCGGTGAAGGCCTCGGGCCCGCCTCCCCCGGCCGGCATCTCCCACCGGGCGGTCACGCGGGGGGTGAGCCGGGCGCGGGTGAAATCGAGCCGCAGGCGCTCACCCGCTTCGAGCTGGGCGGCATCGATCAGCGCCCGCCCGTCGCGGCCGGTGCGCCGCGCCAGCCAGACGAGCGGGCTTTCCTGGGCGTTGCGCAGGACGCTGCGCGCGACGCCCTCCACCTCCACCACGTCCGGGACGAGGCACGCCGCGGCGGTCGCCGCCGCCCTGGACAGGCGGGAGCGCCCGGCGCCAGCGGCCTTGGCGGCGAGACGGCTGCCGGCCTTCGAACGGGTCGCCATGGCGCGGCTCACAGCCCGGCCGCCCAGCGCGCGTTGCGCTCCAGCGCGGCGACGCTGCGGTCGAAACCGGAATCGTCCCGCAGATCCTCGACGCGCCGGCAGGCGTGGGCCACCGTGCTGCGGTCGCGGTGGAAGGCGCGGGCCACATCGGCCTGCGGCAGGCCGAGCGCCACGTGGGCGAGATACATGGCGAGCTGGCGCGCGGCCGCCACCGGGGCGCGCGAGCGGGTTTCGGCGAGGATCGTCTCCAGGGGAACCTTGGCCGCCGCGGCCACCAGCGCCGCCACCACCCGGCAGGCGTCGGGCATGGCGCTGCCGGCAGGGTCGGCGGTCCGGACCACGGGCGAGGCGGGGCGGGGGCCCCCGCGCATCAGGGGCATCTCGGGCTGTGATGGGGAGGTCCGCGTCGCCATGACAATCACTCGTTGTAGGTATCTATTCCTACACTCATCTTGAGAGGGCGCAAGCCGGCGCGGATAAGTCAGCCGCTGCCTCGGCCCCGGAAGCTCATTTTATGAGGTTATTATAGTCATTTATGGGTAATCTGCCGGCCCTCGACGGCCGACGAGATAGGAACTTATCCCCGTCGCCGCTCCAGGTCCGCAGCATGCCGGCCTCATCCACCGGACGACGGCGCGCTCATGGCTCAGGACCACCACAGGCTTCGCAACGGAAAAGAGATCCGGGCCTTCCGGAGCTTCGACCGGGAATCTGATCTGCTGCGCAAAATGGCAAATCTATCGATCATCTTTGCCGGTACTGC
>JAFIHR010000148.1 GCA_017849325.1 Xanthobacter autotrophicus
CAGATCAAGGCCAGTACCGCCACCGAAGTCCGTCCGCGCACCATGAACAGATCCCCCTGTCGTTCGCGCCCGGGCCGCGCCCCCATCATCGGGGACGGCGCTGCCTCGCCGCACGTCGGTTGACATATGGGAAGGTGCGCCGCCGTTTGCGAGGGGCGCAATGGATTTTCCCGGCAGCGGGCGCGCCGCCGCTCACGGCTGCAGCTGATGAAGCACCCGCGCCAGATCGTCGGCTCCCGCGCCAGCGGCGCCCGGTTCCCACCCGGCGGCGGCGCCCGGCCGCTGCCGCGCCATGGCGGGGATGAGCGGCGTGCCGGCCCGCGCCGCCGCCCGCGCATCGCTGGGCGAGACGCCGAACTCCTGCCGGAATGCCCGGCTGAAGCCCGAGGCATCTGCGAAACCCACCTTCTCGGCGATGCGCACGATGCTTTCCATCCCGGCGCCGTCGGAGAGCTGGGCGAGGCCCGCCAGCAGGCGCTGGCGCTGGATATAGCGCGCGACGCCGCCCCGGTCGTCGAACAGCCGGTAGAGCCGCGAGCGCGAGATGCCGAGCATCCGGCACAGCCTGTCAGGGGTGAGCAGCGGCGAGGCGATCTGGTCCACGATGAGCCGGTGCGCCTGGGCGCGCAGCGATCGCACCATGGGCGCCCTTGCCGCCGCCACATGGTCCGCCGTGGGAAGGAGACAGGCGAGCAGCAGGGTGCGCGTCGCCTCCACCAGGGCCGGAAGGTCCCGGCCGGGCACGCCGGGCAGCCGGTGCTCCAGGCTTTCCAGGTGATCGGCGAGGATGCCGCACAGCCCGGTGGTGGACAGGTCCGCCGGCACCCGGTCGAGGGCCTCGGCATGGTTGGGGAAGAGGTCGCGCGGGATGAACAGCGACCAGACCTTGCTGTCCGCTCCCTGCCCGACGAACGGGCGCGCCAGCGAGCGGAACCCCATGTGGCGCCGCGCGCCACCCGGCACCGCAGGATCGCCCCGCCAGACCACGAGGCACCAGTGGTCCAGGGGGTCCCGGCTCAGGTGGCGCCAGCGGCGCACATAGCCTTCGCCGGGCATCTCGGCGACGGTGAAGGCGAAGCGGCCGAGATTCCACACCGTCTGCCGCCCGGCGAAGCCCACCTCGCGCCCCTCGACCAGTGACAGGTCCACGGTGGAGGAGATGAAGCGGCGCCAGCCGTCGAACTGCTCGGACGCCGGAAGGTCGAGGGTGGAGAACAGCAGGGGGCGGGTGCCTTCCGGCCGAGCGGGCAGGCTCCTCCCCGTGCCGTCCTCGGGGCCGAGAGCGGTCTCGCAGGACGGGGCGAAGCCCGTCTGCATCAGGTCGTCCTGCTCCATGGGGGCGTGCTCGATTTCGCGCGTGGAGGTCTTGGGTGCTTTAAAACCCTACCTTTGGCAAAAACCCGGCAGGGCGCAACCGCGACGATCGCCGCCCGATCCACCTGAAACGGGACGCTGCGCATACCGCTGGAACGAAGCGCCCGTGCGAGACCGGCTCAAACTGTGTACAATGAGTCATTCCCGCCGTCCTCCGGGGGGATCAGGCCGAGCGCGCATACGCTTGCGCCGGTCTCCGAAGTTGGGTCACGTCCAGGGTCCTCCGCAGCACGCCCCCGCTCGCGAAGGACGAGGATTGCGGGGTGCGGGAGCGCGGCGCCGGCCCCCAACGGCGCCGCGCCCCGCACGCTTTCTGCCTTAAGATTGAGCGTGCCAATGGACCGGGCTCGGCGGCTATGGCGCGCCGCGGGTCAGCCGACAATGGTTCGCGCCGTGGCGGGACGGCGGAGCGGCCTCTTCTTCTTGCGCTCGGCCGCATCCGTGGTGCAGGCCGCCCTGCGCAGCGCTTCTGAGACACCCCTGAGCTCAAGCTCCACCCGGAGGCGCAGGCGATGGGCGCCGCGGGTGCGCGCCGACCGATCGGCCTGCCTCAGGAGCCGGCGATAGCGTCCCGCCAGCGTGGGGCCGAGGCGCCGGAGCAGCCGCCGGCGCAGGCGCGTGCCGCCGATGCGACCGGGACGGCGGGTGAGGCCGGACAGATCGAGCAGATGCTCCAGCGTATCGGGATCGCTGTCGTCGCGGCGGGCGGCGGCGCGAGGGGGCGCGTTTCTGAAAGATGTCATTCGCAACGGTGTCCGACTGGCCGGTTTGTGCCACCCCACCCCACTCTGCCACCGAACGGGGCAGCGGAAATCGGCTCAGAATCCCGTTCCTGTTCCCGTCATCCCAAAATGGCACCGTCGGCCCCCGGGGCGGCCGGAACGGGGGGACGAGCGCCGCGCCCGGCTCGCGCCGCCCGCCGGCATCCTCTACCCCCGCCTTGCGCCGCAGGGCGGAACGGAGGGCTGGCATGGCTTCGGGCGTCACGGCGTGGACCATCGGGTGGGCGGCGCGGCTGGCGAAGCGGGCGGTGCTGCTCCTCCTCGTGGTGCTCGCCACCGTGTTCGCGGTGCGGGCCATCCAGTCCGAGAGCGGACCGCCGCTGGAGCCCTGGCACACCTTCGTGCCGCCGGAGCTCACCGTGGCGGAGATGGACGCCACCGACTGGGCCGGCTACCTCGCCGCCGAGGACCGCGCCTTCGCCGCGGTGCGCGCCGAGGTGACGGACAAGCTTCCGCCGTCCGACCGGGTCCGCTTCAATCGCTATTTCGCCGCCAGCCCGGCCTATCCGCCGCGCTTCGCGCAGGATTTCAACCGCTCCTACGTGCTGGCGCCCGAGGGGCCGGTGAAGGGCGCTGCGGTCTTCCTGCACGGGCTCACGGATTCGCCGTTCAGCCTGCGGCACGTGGCGCGGCGCTACGCGGCGCGGGGCTTCCTGTGCCTCGTCATCCGCCTGCCGGGGCACGGCACGGTGCCCGGCGGCCTCACCCATGTGGTGTTCGACGACTGGCGCGCCGCCACCCGCCTCGCCATGCGCGAAGCCCGGACCCGGGTCGGGCCGGACCTGCCGGTGCACATCGTCGGCTATTCCAACGGCGGCGCGCTGGCGCTGATGCATGCCCTCGACGCGCTGGACGACCCCAAGCTCGTCCGCCCGGACAAGATTCTGCTGTTCTCGCCCATGGTGGGCGTGACGGCCTTTGCCCGCTTCGCCGGCCTCGCCGCCCTGCCCGCCTTCTTCCCGCGCTTCGCCAAGGCGGCGTGGCTTTCCCTCATCCCCGAGTTCAATCCTTTCAAATACAACTCGTTTCCGGTGAATGCGGCGCGCCAGTCCTACCTGCTGACCCAGGCGCTTCAGGACGCGATCCAGCGGCATCTGCAAAACGGTCGGCTCGACGGGCTGGCGCCCGTGCTCAGCTTCCAGTCCATCCTGGACCATACGGTGAGCACGCGGGCGCTGATCGACGCCCTGCACCGCCATCTGCCGGACAACGGCAGCGAGCTGGTGCTGTTCGACATCAACCGCAATTCGAACTTCGAGGACCTGCTCTCCGCCCGCTCGGACACCGCGGTGGAGCGTCTGCTGCCGCCGGCGCCGCGGCCGTTCCGCACCGCGGTGGTCGCCAACCGTTCGCCCGCCACCGCCGAGGTCGTGGCCCGCGAGATGCCGGCCCACGCCACGGCCGAGACGGTGCGCCCGCTGACCACCCCCTACCCGCCGGAGGTCTATTCCCTCTCCCACATCGCAACGCCGTTCCCCCTGAGCGACGGGCTCTACGGCCTGGACCCGGATCCGGCGGACGATTTCGGCGTCCGGCTCGGCAACGTCGCGGCGCGGGGCGAGTTTGGCGCGCTCATCGTCGACATGTCGATGCTGGTGCGCATGTCGTCCAACCCGTTCTTCCCCTACGTGCTGGAGCGCATCGAGGCGTGGCTGCCGCCGGCCGGGGCGCCTCCTGCCGCCGCGCCCCCGGATGCCACCGGCGGCTCGCGGTGATCGAAGGCGAAGGCCAGCTCCATGGCCTCGATCTTTTCATAAAGCTTGATGTCCTGGTCGTAGGGCCACCAGGAATAGAGCAGCAGCTCGAGCGGGTGCCACAGCGCCACCCAGCCGGCGATGACGAGGCTCTCCACCAGGAAGCGGACGATCAGCGAGGTCTCGCCGACGGCCTGCTGCAGGGCGGCCGAGGTGCCGAGGCAGGCCGCCAGAAAGACGAGGCCGATGCGCAGCGCGTGGCTGCCCTCGATGCGCAGCTCGGCGATCTTGCGCCGGCTGTACTGGATCTGCCGCGCGCAATAGCGCTGGAGCAGCCGCGGCATCTCGGGCAGGCGCGTGTCGCCTTCCGCCGACGGCGGCAGATGCACCACGGCGCGGAAGCGGGCGCGCTTCCAGTCCGGGCGGGCCTTGAGCGCATCCATGATCTGGTCGATGCCGGAGATGTCGATGTCCTCCCCGGCGAAGGGGTCGATGGTGGGCTCGTGGAAGAAATTCCGCAGGTCGCGCAGAAAGAGCGGAAGATCCGTGACCGCATCCGGCATGAAGAACACTCGCAATGGCGTAATTCCCCACCGTGACATCCCTGCCGGCAGGTAACCGGAGCGCGGGGCGGGGCCAAGCCGGCGCATGCGCCAAGAACAGGCACCAGCAATACCGGCGAGACAAGCGTGGCGATGGCGCTGCGTCAACCGCGCATTCACCGGTTTCGGCGCGGGTGATTTGAATCTGCCGTGAGATGGTCTAGGAACAAGGGACGATTTCAGGCGAGACGATAGGTCGGGCGTGATCCTCTTGAGCAAGGCCGTGACGGCAGGACAGCGGGCGCGGCTGCCGCATCCGAAAGCGGCGATGGCGCCTCTGGCCGCCCTGCTGGTGACGGCGCTGCTCGCGCTCAGCGCCTGCGCGCGCCCGGAAGGCGGGCTCATGCCGGTGGCCGTTGGGGCGGAGGTGGGCGATCAGGTGGACATGCTCGCCGCCACCACCCGCGCGCCTTCCGAGCAGCCCGGCGTGCTGTTCTCCGGCGAGCGGGCGGAAGCCCTCTCCTTCTCCAATCTGGTGGTCTCCATTCCGCCGAACCGGGCGGTGGGCTCCATCCAGTGGCCGACGCCCGGGCGCGAGGATCCGAGCCGGGAGTTCGTGGTCACCCGAGCCGAGCCGCTCACCCGCGCCGGCGTGCCGGCCTGGTTCAAGGCCCAGCCGCGCGACCACCGCCGCGTGCTGATCTTCGTCCACGGCTTCAACACGCGCTTCGATGCGGCGGTGTTCGGCTTCGCCCAGTTCGTGCACGACACCGGCGCGAACCTGACGCCGGTGCTGTTCTCCTGGCCCTCGCGCGGCAACGTCACCGATTACGTCTATGACCGGGAGAGCGCCACCGTCTCCCGCTCCGCCCTCGCTTATGTGCTCACCGAGGCGACCAAGAGCCCCAAGGTGGACGAGGTGATCGTGTTCGGCCATTCCATGGGCGCGTGGCTGACCATGGAGGCGCTGCGCAGCGTGGCGCTGCAGAACGGCGGCATCCCGGCGAAGATCTCCAACGTGGTGCTCGCCTCGCCGGACGTGGACATCGACGTGTTCGAGAGCCAGCTCCGCGACATCGGGCCGAAGCGGCCCAAGATCACCATCTTCACCTCCCGCGACGACCGGGCGCTGTCGATCTCCAGCCTCATCGGCGGGCAGATCACCCGGGTGGGCGCGGTGGACCTCGCCGACCCCGCTTATGTGGCGCGCCTGGAGGCGACCGGCGGGCTCACGGTGGTGGACCTGTCCGCCCTCTCGGGCGGCGACAGCCTCAACCACAGCAAGTTCATGACCCAGCCGGACATGGTGCAGCTCATCGGCGAGCGCCTGGCCACCGACACCCGGGTCGACGCCGCCGGCCCGGCGGGTGCTGCGGCGGGTGCCGGCAAGGATGCGGTGCAGGCGGTGGGAGCCGCGGTGGGCACCGTCATCACCGCCCCCATCACCGTGCTGCGCGCCGGCGCGGCGGCGGCGACCAACTGAGCCTCAGGCAGGACCCACCTTTCGGCCGGCATCGGCGCTTGTAGCGCCGGGCCTTACCCGGCAACGCTTCCGCCCCAGCGAGGCCGGCGCGGGCTCTGGCCGGATCGCCAGCGGGAAGCCCCGAGCCGGATCTCCCTGACCCGATGTCCCGAGCCGCGCGCGACCGCGCGGCAGTCCGGCGACCGGCCCGTCGCGCCCGACGCACCGCCCGCGCTCGCCTCTCCCCGCGTCAGCGCATCATGAAGCCGATGGCCACCGCATTGGCGATGTCGATGAAGAAGGCCGAAACCAGCGGCAGGATGATGAAGGCGGTGGGCGCCGGCCCGTGCAGCTTCGTCACCGCCGTCATGTTGGCGATGGCGGTGGGCGTGGCGCCGAGGCTGATGCCGGTAAATCCCGCCGACAGCACCGCCGCCCGGTAGTCCCGC
>JAFIHR010000149.1 GCA_017849325.1 Xanthobacter autotrophicus
GGAAGCGAGGGCCGCCGGTTCTTCTGGTGCGACGGCCACATCCGGCGCAACGACGAAAAATCCGCGCGGCGCAAAACCACGCGGATCCAACGTTCCGTGATTCCAAACTCTCGAAGTGTCTTTGGCTTTCCGCTGGCTGCCGCCGATGCCGGTGGCCGCCGGTCCCGCGCCGCCCCGGCGCGAGACGAACCTCGCGCCAGCGAACGTCAGCGGGTGCGCGGCTTGGAGGGCAGCAGGCCCTCGCGCTGGGCGCGCTTGCGGGCGAGCTTGCGGGCGCGGCGGATGGCCTCCGCCTGCTCGCGGGCCCGCTTCTCGGACGGCTTCTCGTAATGGCCACGCAGCTTCATCTCGCGGAAGATCCCCTCGCGCTGCATCTTCTTCTTGAGCGCCTTGAGGGCCTGATCGACATTGTTATCGCGGACGAGAACTTGCACGTGTTGACCTCTTCGAGCTGGAGCGCCGAGTTTCTGGCTATCCATGGATTGAACGCATCGGACCGGAAACGGGGCGTCACGCACGCCGTCAACCGATCCGAAAGAAGCGCTCTCTTATCAGAATGCGGGCGCCGTGTCCACCAGCTTCGCCTTGGCGGGCCGGTCGGAAAAACCTTTGGCCGGCACACTTTCGGGCCTGTCTGGCCCGGTTCCGGGCGGGCTCAGCCCCGGCCGGGAGCGGCGCGAGGCGCCGGCGCCCCGGCATCGCGCCACACCCGATTCACATGCCCCATCTTGCGGCCGGCGCGGGCCTCGTCCTTGCCATAGAGATGCAGGTGGGCGCCCGGCTCGGTCAGATAATGGAGATAGGCCTCCACATCCCGGCCGATGAGATTGGTCATCTCCACCCGGCCGATGCGCGAGGGGTCGCCCAGCGGCCAGCCGGCGATGGCCCGCACATGCTGGGCAAACTGCGAGGTGAGCGCGCCGTCCTGGGTCCAGTGGCCGCTGTTGTGCACCCGGGGCGCGATCTCGTTGACCAGCAGATGCTCGTCCGCGCCGCGGCCCACCACGAACAGCTCCACCGCGAACACGCCCACATAATCGAGGGCCTGGGCGATGGTGGCGGCGATGGCGTGGGCCGCCTGCGCGGTCGCGGCGCCGATACGGGCGGGCACGGTCGAGGTGTGGAGGATATGGTCGCGGTGCACGTTCTCGGCGACCTCGAAGGCGGCGAAGGCGCCGTCGGCGCGGCGCGCGGCCACCACGGACACCTCCCGCTCGAACGGCACGAAGCCCTCCAGGATGGAGCTCTGGCCCTTCAGCGCCTGCCAGACGGCGGCAAGGTCGTCGCCGGCGCGCACCAGCGCCTGGCCCTTGCCGTCATAGCCGAAGCGGCGCGTTTTCAGCACCGCCGGGCGGCCGAGGATGGCCACCGCCTGCTCCAGCCCGGCGAGGTCGTCCACCGCCAGGAACGGCGCGGTGGCGATGCCGAGGTCGCGCACGAAGCTCTTCTCCACCAGCCGGTCCTGGGTGACCGCCAGCGCCCGGGCCGAGGGCGAAAGGTTGCCCCGCGCGGCGAGAAATTCGGCAGTGGACAGGGGCACGTTCTCGAACTCGTAGGTCACCACGTCGACGCTCGCCGCGAACCGTTCCAGCGCCGCGAGGTCCGTATAAGGCGCGCAGGTGAAGCCGGCGCACACCTGGAAGGCGGGGCTGTTCGGCTCCGGGCAGAAGATGTGGGCCTTGAGGCCGAGCTCCGCCGCCGCGAGGGCGATCATGCGGCCGAGCTGGCCGCCGCCCAGAATGCCGATGGTGGACCCTGGCACCAGCATGGGTCAGGACGGGCGCTCGGCCACCGCCTGCGAGCGGTCGTGGCGCCAGCGCTCCAGCCGCGCGGCGAGGGTGTCGTCGGCGAGGGACAGGACCGAGGCCGCCAGCAGCGCGGCGTTGATGGCGCCGGCCTTGCCGATGGCCAGCGTTCCCACCGGCACGCCGGCGGGCATCTGGACGATGGAATAGAGGCTGTCGACGCCGGACAGGGCCTTGGATTCCACCGGCACGCCGAACACCGGCAGGGTGGTCAGCGCCGCCACCATGCCGGGCAGATGGGCCGCGCCGCCGGCCCCGGCGATGATCACCTTGAAGCCGGCCGACCGCGCGCCCCTGGCGAAATCGAACATGCGCTCGGGGGTGCGATGGGCGGAGACGATGCGCGCGTCATGGGGGATCGCCAGCGCGTCCAGCGTTTCGACCGCGTGGCGCATGGTCTCCCAATCGGATTGGCTGCCCATGATGACGGCCACCTGAGGCGCGTTCATCCCTCTCACCTTTGAAAAAAGGAAAGCGCGGCTTTATCGGATCATGCCGCCGGGGGCAAGGGGATTTGACTCCCGCGGGCCGCTGTCCCCGGCGGTGGCCGCCGACGCGCATCCGGCGCGGTCTGCAATCTATGCTTTCAGTTTTCGGATTCTCGTATAATGTGAAGTGATTATCGGTCGTTCGGAACAATTAACGCTAGGGAATGGCGGTTTGCGGCGTCCAAATGCGGTCGGTATCTTGCGGATGGAAGATGGCGTCCGGTCGTTCGAGGCCGGTCACCTGTGCCGAACGCGACGCTTGACTGTCTTTCCAGGAGCCGGACGGGTCCGGGCAGGCCATAGCGCCGGGGGGCGGACATGGCGGGACAAGACAGCGCGCAGCTCATTGCGGATGCCGATCTGGTGGTGGATGTGGCGGCCTCTCTCGGGCGCCTCGCCAAGAATCGCGACCTGGCCAATCTCGTCGCCGCCGCCAAGGCCAAGCCCGAGGGCGAAACCCTTTCGCCGGAGGAGGTGGCGCGCCTCCAGCTCGCCCTGAATGACGCCCTCGCGGACCTCGATCCCATCACCCTCGGGGATTTGCGCCACGGCTGGCGCCCCTATCGCTGGACCGGCGTGGAACGCTGGCGTTTCGCCGGAATCCTGGTGATCTGCCTCATCGTGCTGGTCTACACGGGCTATCTCACGCTCATCTATGAGCGGACCAGCTCGTTTTTCTCCTCCGTCAGCGCCCTGCAGACCGCCAAGAACGAAGAAATGGCGGAGAGCATCTATCTGATGGTGCGGGACGCCGATTCCACGCCGGAGAAAAGCGCGAAGGCCTATGCGGAGGCGATCCGCAGCTTCGCCGACCTGCGCCAGCAGAGCATGCTGACCTCCTCCTATGGGGAAATCGCATCGGACATCAACGGCAGCCTCTACCTGTTCGATCTCGCCAACAACGTGATCGGCGGCCTGCTGGTTGTGCCCTTCGAGTTTCTCGACCAGGCGGTTCCGGCCTATCTCCAGCTCTGTCCGCCCGCGGCGGGGAGCGGTTCGTCGCGCTCCACCCCCTGCGTCGCCCCCGCCGCTGCGCCCGTGAAGGCCGTCGGGAATGCCGTCGAGGAGCGACGCGCGGCGGCCGAGCAAGAGCTGGAAAAGCAATGCGCTCAGGGCGTCGCAGCCGACGGCAGCGGCGACCGCCGGAAGAGCATTCACTGCGCCCTCAGGGACCATATCAAGGAGCTGACGCTCGTCATGCGCTCGCTCGCCATCGATTTTGATCCCATGTCGCGCCGCAACTACACGTCGGACCTGTACCACCTGAAGTCCAACATGGATCTGATCGGACGATGGATCCTGCCGGCGCTCTACGGAGTGTTCGGCTCCATGGTCTTCTTCATGCGGCACTACGTGGACCGGGCGGTGCCGGATCCGCCGCTGCGCAAGCTCGTCCACCGCCTCCTGCTGGGCGGCATCGCGGGCGTCATCGCCGTCTGGTTCTGGTCGCCGAGCTCGCAAAAGGCCGATGCGATCCAGTTCACCTCGCTCGGGGCGTTCGGCGTCGCCTTCCTGGTCGGCTTCAGCACCGACGTGCTGTTCTCCGCCCTCGACCGGCTGTCGAAGATGCTGTCCGACGCGCTGGGCAAGCCGGCGGGCGGCTGAGACGCCCGGAGCCCCTCACGGCCCCTTCACCGCCAGCGGCGGTGAAGCCAGAGCCATTGCTCGGGATATTCGCGCACCCAGCCTTCGATCACGTCGTTGACCGCCTGCATGGCGCCGATCACGTCGATCTTGCCCGCCGCGTCGCGCGGCAGCACCACTTCCTCGGTGATCTCCACCCGGAAGCGGGCGCCGGGCAGGCGGATGACGCGCATGCCGTGCACCGGGCAGTCGAACTGGCGGGCGAGGCGGGCGAGGGTGGGGTTGGTGGCGCAGGGGCGGCCGAAGAAGTTCACCTCCGGCCCGCCCGTCCAATACTGGTCCACCAGCATGCCGAGATGCTCGCCGTTCGCCAGCATGCGGGCCATGACGCGCCCGGCATCGCGCCCCGCCTTGATGAGGCCGGGCATGGCATCGGCGCGCATCTCCTCGATCAGGGCGGCGGCGCGCTGGTTGTTGGGGGCCCGGTAGAGCACGCCGCCCGGAACGTTCAGCTTGGTGCCGGCGATGGCGCACAGCTCCCAGTTGCCGGTATGGGCAGTGAAGAACAGGGCGGGGCGGCCGTCGTCGCGCAGCCGGGCCATGATGTCCGCGCCCTTCACCTCGATGCGGCCGCGGTCGGGATGGGCGGGATCGTAATCCCAGATCTCGTCCATCTGGGCGAATTCGCCGACGTAGCGGCCCATGTTGGCCCAGATGCCGCGGATGAGGGCATTGGTCTCGCGCCGGCTCATGCCCGGGAAGGCGGCGGCGAGATTGCGCCGCGCCACCTTGGTCACCGCGAAATAGGGCCCGAACAGGCTCGCCCAGAAGGCCATGCCGCCGGCCGAGAGCCACAGCGGCCAGAGCCGGAGCCACCACACCGAGCCGCGCACATAGCCTGCCACCAGCGCCTCGCCGACGGGCGCAAGGGCGCGCTTCATCGCCCCCGTCGCGCGGCGCCGGGTGCGGCGAAGGCTTTTTGCGAGGTCCGACACGGGATGCGCCCGCTTTCGTCCCGGAGCGTCCGGCCCCTAGAACTTCACCACGATCTTGCCGAACACCTTGCGGCTCTCCAGGCGCTCGAGGCCCGAGTTGAAGTCTTCGAGCGGCACCACCGTATCGATCACCGGCATGATGCCGCGGCCCATCTTCTCGAGCCCGTCCGCCACATTCTTGATGGTCGCGCCGAACGAGCCGAAGATCTTGTACTGGCGCTGGAAGAGCTGCATCAGATTCATCTGCACGGTGACGCCGGAGGTGGAGCCGCAGGTCACCAGCCGCGCCCCCGGCTTCATGGACAGCAGGGAGGCGTTCCAGGTGTCGGCGCCCACATGCTCGAACACCACGTCCACGCCCACCTTCTTGGTGATCTTGCGCACCTCGTGCTCGAAGCGGTCCTTGCGGTAGTTGATCACGTGGTCGGCGCCCAGCATCTCGGCCTTGATGGCCTTCTCGTCGTCGCCCACCGTGGTGATGACGGTGGCGCCCACGTCCTTCGCCAGCCGGATGGCGGCGGAGCCGATGCCGGAGCCGCCGGCGTGCACCAGCACGGTCTCGCCGCTCTCCAGCTTGGCGTTGTCGAACAGCATGTGCTCAACGGTGGAGAAGGTGATGCCGGCGCAGGACAGCTCCTCGAACGACACATCGTCCGGCGCCGGGACGACGAGGCGCTGTGGCATGGTGAGATAGTCGCGGGCGAAGCCGTCCACATGGAAGCCCAGCACGCCGCCGACGCTCTCGCACAGGTTGTCGCGCCCGGCGAGGCAGTTCTTGCAGTGGCCGCAGGTAAGCGCGCCATACATGGCCACCTTCTGGCCGACCTTGAGCCCGCGCACGTCCTTGCCCAGCTCGACGATCTCGCCGGCCGCCTCGGCGCCCACCACGAGCGGCATCTTGCGCTTGGCGAAGGCCATGCCGCGCCAGCCCCACACGTCGATATGGTTGAGCGCCAGCGCCTTGACGCGGATCTTCACCTCGCCCTCGCCGGGCGCGTCCGGCTCCGGCAGATCGACGAGTTCAAGCTTGCGGTCGGAGACGAGTTGAAGGGCGCGCATAAGGGGTCCTGATGCTGTCGTGAGCGACGGTCGGCGAGGGCGGGACGGGTGCCGGCGTCAGGCCGGCTCGCCCGCGAGCACGAGGCACACGTTCTGCCCGCCGAAGCCGAAGGAGTTGGAGATCACGCGGTGCACCTTGGCGTCGCGGGCCTCGTTGGGCACCACGTCGAGGGGAATGGCGGGATCGGGGACGTGGTAGTTGATGGTCGGCGGGATGCGCCCGTGGCGGATGGTCAGCAGCGACACCGCCGCCTCGATGGCGCCCGCCGCCGTCAGGGTGTGGCCGATCATGGACTTGTTGGACGAGATCGGGATGCCGGCGAGCTTCTCGTCGCCGAACACGCCCTTCAGGCCGACATATTCCATCTTGTCGTTCTCGGGCGTCGAGGTGCCGTGGGCGTTGATGTAGTCCACGTCGTCGGGGGTGATGCCGGCGTCGGCCAGGGCGTTCTGCACGCAGCCGATGATGGGGCGCCCATCCGGGCTGGAGCGGGTGCGGTGGAAATTGTCCGCCATCTCGCCGCAGCCTTCGAGCACGCCGAGGATCTTGGCGCCGCGCGCCACCGCATGGGCGTAGCTCTCCAGCACCAGAGCGGCGGCGCCTTCCGCCATCACGAAGCCCTCGCGGTTCTTGGCGAAGGGGCGGGCGGCCTCCTCGGGCTTCTCGTTGGCGGTGGTGAGCGCGGAGAGCAGGGAGAAGCGGATCAGCGCCTCGGGATGAACCGAGCCGTCGGTGCCGAGGGAGATGGCAACATCGGTGTCGCCGCGCCGGATGGCTTCCACGCCGAGCTGGATCGCCGTCGCCCCCGATGCGCAGGCGGTGGAGAGCGAGATGGGCTGGCCACGGGTGCCGAAGCGCTCGGCGAGCCGGTCGGCGACCGAGCCGAACAGGAAGCGCTCGTGCCAGGGGCGGAACTGGCCGGAGGCCGCCGCGCCGAGGAGGTCGTGATAGGTGACGGGGTAGTGGCCCACCGCATCGGCAAGCTGGCGCCGCTCCGGCCATTCCAGCTCCACCGGCGGCACGGCGGCGAACATCGGGCCGGGGAAGTCGCCGGGCGTGCCGATGGCGGCCTCGGCGATGGCCTCGTCCATGGCGAGGGTGGCGAGCTTCTCGGAGAGGTCCGGGGCGGGCACGCGGCCGTCGAACAGGAAATCCACGGTGCCGGCGATGGTGGTGCGCATGCCTTCGATGGGGAAGCGCGTGATGGTGTGGATGCCGCTCTCGCCGGCGGTGAGACGGCGCCAGTTGTCCGCCTTGCCCTGGCCGAGGGAGGTGACGAGGCCGATGCCCGTGACCACCACCAGCGGGCGGCCGAACTTGTCCAAATGCGCCTGGGTCATCTCGTTCGCTTCCGCTTTGAGGCGCGCCTTGCGGCGCCGCCGCTGCTTCCGGTTGGCGCCGGGCGCTCCGCCCTCGCAGGCGCGCTGCTCGCCCAGCCGCGCAGTGGGGGCGGACCCTACGCCGGATTGCCGCGCCCGTTAAGGCCCCCCGCGCCGGGAGGCGGCGACCCGGCCGCGGGCCGCGCTCGCGCTCCCGCGACGATCGGCTTCGACCCCCTGGGACCGCCGCGGTCAGGCCTTCTCGACCAGCGCGGCGCCTTCCCCGCGCCAGTGACCGACGCCGGTGACGATGACCCGCTCCACCGGCCCGTCGCCCTGTTCCACCGGGTCGCCGGGCAGGGCCGGGAACAGTTCGCCCTTCGACACCGCGAGCGCCGCCAGCGCCAGAGAGGAAATGAAGTGGGCCTCGAAACCATGCCCCAGCCGGTTGGCCGTCGCCCGCACAGGAAGGCCGGCGGCGGTGAGGGCGGCCGCTTCCTCGGGCGTTGCCAGCCGTCCGCCGGATGCCCCGGAGATGATGGCGGTGGCGCCGGACGTGCCGGCGGTGGCCAGAAGCTCGCCCACCTTCTGAGTGATGGCGCCCGCCACCTGGCGCCTGGCCCGCTCGGACCACACGCCGGAGATCTTGGCGATGGCCGCCGCGCCGCGCGCCGCCGCATGCTCCGGGGATTCCAGCACCAGGAACGCGCCGATGGAGCCCGCCGCCAACCCC
>JAFIHR010000150.1 GCA_017849325.1 Xanthobacter autotrophicus
CAGGGTGACATCGCAGCCGGAGGCGAACTCGCGGATCAGGCCGGCGGTATAATCACGCCGCACCGTGCCCGGGGTGGCGAGGATGCTCACTTTCCGGCTCACCGAGGCGGCGCAGGCCGGCTTCACCGCCGGCACCGTGCCCACGAAGGGAATGGCGTGATGCGCCCGAAGGCTCGGCAGAGCGAGGGTCGAGGCGGTGTTGCAGGCGATCACCACGAGATCGGGATGCAGGCGGTGCACCAGTGTCCCCACCACCTCGCCGACCCGCCGGATCAGCTCCTGATCGGAGAGCGCACCGTAAGGGAAGCCGGCGTCATCGGCCACATAGGAAAAGCGGGCATCGGGCCGGGCACGCGCCACCTCGCGGAAGACCGAAAGCCCCCCGAGGCCGGAATCGAAGACGAGGACGGAAGGCTCGCGATGCAGGGCGGGCGACACGACGGCAAATCTCTCGACAGCGGCGGCAATCGCCATGGCTTATCCTCGAAGGCCTCGGCGATATTGTGACCATGGCTTGGTAAACGAAGGGTGAGCCGCCCTGCCCTGCCCCGCCTCAGCCCTGCCGTTCGGGGGTGTGGAGCACGAGGCCGTTCATCTCCGCCGTCAGCACGATCTGGCACGACAGGCGGGAGGACGGGCGCGGATCGGTGGCGAAATCCAGCAT
This sequence comes from Xanthobacter autotrophicus, assembly GCA_017849325.1. GTDB lineage: Bacteria > Pseudomonadota > Alphaproteobacteria > Rhizobiales > Xanthobacteraceae > Xanthobacter > Xanthobacter autotrophicus_B. The sequence continues at coordinate 665 of JAFIHR010000150.1, forward strand.
GCCCTCTTCCTGCTCGCTGGGCTCGCCCACCTTCTCGCGCCAGGCCTCGTCCACATAGACGTGGCAGGTGGCGCAGGCGCACGCGCCGCCGCATTCCGCAACGATTCCCGGCACTCCGTTGCGCACCGCGGCCTCCATGGCCGTCGTCCCTTCCGGAACATCCACCGTGTGGGAAATGCCGTCGAATTCGATGAAAGTGATGGCGACCATGGACCCTTACCGTTGCTGAGGCGCCATGCAGGCTGGTGCGGCGCCTTGAAGCCAAAAGGACATGGTGACCCTTTAGCCTTCCCGGCCCCGATGTGCCAGAGCCGGGCCCGGGGGCGACATTAACGATATCTTCATAAACGGCGACGGGGCAGTTCAATCCCTGGCGCAGCACGGCTAAGATAAGGCAACGTAAACCAATTTCCGAAGGGCTGGGGGCCGGCGGAAGGCGGTGGATTTCAGGATCGGCCAGCGGCGCGGCGCATCGCGTTCTCCTAGCCGGTGAGTGAGGCGACGGCGAGATGAAGAACCCAAAGAAAATCCAGGATCCGACCGAGGCCGCTCTCTCGGCGATCCAGGAGGCGCTGACGCTGGATCTCGACGAGCCGGCGAACGTCGGCCCGGCCGAACGTTCCGCTACGCCGCCACCGGGCCGCGAGCAGCGCCAGGGGGATCTGCGGCCGGTGGGCCGCCGCGCCGCCCGGGGCGACGACGAGCGGACCGATCCGCGCCGCGACGCCGCGGGACGCAGCCGCCTCGATGCTGCCGAGCGCCGCGCCGCCAACGACGACCGCCAGAATGCCGGCCCGTTGTTCGGCGTCACCCAGCTGCGCACCTCCACCGCCCCGCTGTGGTGGGCGGGCGTGGGCTCGCTGGTGTGGCTCGCCATCGGCATCGCCCTCGCCATCTCCTACAACCGCACCCTCGGGGTGGTGAGCAACGGCACGCAGTCGCTGGCCTCCTCGCCGGCGCTGCTCATCATTCTGGCCGGCCTCGTGCTGCCGCCGCTCGGATTCTTCGCCATGGGCGCGCTGGTGCGCCGCTCGCGCGAGATGCAGCACCTCGCCCGCTCCATGACCGAGGTGGCGCTGCGCCTCGCCCAGCCGGAGAGCCTCGCCACCGATTCGGTGGTCTCGGTGGGCCAGGCGGTGCGCCGCGAGGTGGCGTCCATGGGCGACGGCATCGACCGCGCCATCAGCCGCGCCGCCGAGCTGGAGACCATGGTGCGCAACGAGGTCTCCGCGCTGGAGCAGGCCTACGAGGCGAACGAGGTGCGCATCCGCAACCTCGTCGGCACCCTGCAGGCCGAGCGGCAGAACATCGAGGCCGAGACCGAGCGCCTGCGCGAGGGCATCCACACCGCCGAGACCCTGCTCTCCAGCGAGGTCAAGGAACTGACGGACCGCATCCACGCCACCATGCTGGAGACCTCCGAGCGCATCACCGACACCCTCGGCGACAAGGGCGAGCACATCACCGGCGCCCTCGCCCGGGTAGGCGATTCCATGATCGACAGCCTCACCGCCAAGGGCGGCGAGCTGATCGACCGGCTGCAGATCACCGGCGACAACATCCGCGAGGACCTCTCCACCTCCGCCGACCGCCTGTCCGCCACGCTGAAGACCCGCGCCGACGAGCTCAACTCCAACCTGCTGTCCACCACCACCGAGGTGGCGGCGCTGATCTCGGACTGGAGCGGCGACGTCAACAGCAACATCGACAGCATCCGCGACCGCATCACCGAGCACCTCAACGACGCCTCGGACCGCATCACCGAGGAGCTTTCCTCGCGGGTCGGCGACCTCAACAGCGTGTTCCGCGAGAGCGGCGACGCGGCGGTGCGCCAGGTCAGCGGCCTCGGCACCGACTTCATGCGCCGCATCGAGGAGACCGCCGAGCGCGTGGCCGAGATCATCGCCCTGCGCGGCGGCGACTTCGCCGACCGCATCGAGCTCACCGGCAACCGCATCTATGACGCCGTGACCGTGCGCGGCGACACCCTGGAGCAGCGCCTCACCGACACCGGCGAGCGCATCACCACCGCGCTCGACCGCTCCGCCGCGCAGGCCGCCCAGATCCTGCTGGAGAAGGGCGAGGACATCTCCTCCTCCTTCGTCCTCGCCGGCTCCGACATGACCGAGCGCCTCAACCTCGTCGCCAGCGAGGTGACGAAGGCCATCGGCGCCCGCGGCGGCAAGGTCACCGACGCCTTCCGCGAAACCGCCGACACCCTGGTCGCCACCATCGGCAGCAAGGGCGACGCCATCAAGGAGATGCTCACCGCCCGCCTCAAGGCGATGGAGGAGACCATCACGGTGCGCGGCGCCGAGCTCGCCGACCGCATGCACCACGACGGCGTGACCCTCGCCCGGGTGATGCAGGAGGGCGTGAAGGCGTTCGACACCACGGTGAAGGTCCACGCCCCCGAGCTGGTCGACCAGATCTCGCACCGGGTGAACACGGTGAACGAGAACCTCAAGGTCGCCGCCACCAGCCTCGACGAGCGCCTCGCCAGCACCACGGCCAGCGTCGCCACCACCCTCGACCAGCGCATCGTGCGCATCGAGCAGACCCTCGACCAGCGCGCCCAGAGCCTCACCGAGACCCTGGCGAGCCGCACCCTGGGCTTTGCCCGCAGCATCTCCGAAGGCACCCGCACCGCCACCGAGTCGCTGGACAAGTCGCTGGAGACCCTGGACGACTACTTCACCACCCGCACCAAGGCGATCGGCGACATGATCGTCGAGCGCACCGACGGGGTGAGCCGCTCCATCGGCGCCCGGGCGCAGGAGATCGTCTCCGTGCTCGACGGGCGGGTGTCGCGCATCGAGGAGCTGGTCAACGGCCGCCTGGAGAGCGTCGCCACCTCCATCGAGGTGCGCGGCATCGCCGTGGCCGAGACCCTGGCCGGGCGGGTGGAGAGCGTCTCCAGCCAGCTCAAGACCGACGCCCACGACGTCGAGCGCCTGCTCACCGAGATGGCGCAGAACGTGGGCCAGTCGCTCACCACCCACGCCGAGCAGGTGTCGGACGCCCTGGGCACGCGCCTCAGCGAGATCGCCAACCTGATCGACGACAAGAACAGCACGTTCCTCACCACGCTGGAGCGCACCAGCCAGCGCGCGGTGGCCGAGATCACCACCACCAACACCGCGCTCAAGACCGACGTGCACGCCATCATCGAGCGCCTGGGCGAGGCCAACTCCACCTTCCAGACCGCCATGTCGGCGGCGGTGGACAACCTCAACCACTTCGAGACCCGCTTCGCCGACCAAGTGGGCGCCTTCGAGCAGAGCGTGGGCAGCATCAGCCATGCGGCGGACGTGACCGCGGGCCGCCTCGACGCCCAGATCCAGTCGCTGAAGGGGCTGTCCACCGGCGCCCTCTCCGAGATCGCGGCGGTGACCGAACGCTTCGACCAGCAGAGCCGCCTCGTCTACGACGCGGCCCAGACCCTGAGCGACACCCACGAGCGCATCGACTCCGTGCTCGACGCCCGCCGCTCCGCCATCGAGGACCTCTCGACCACCCTCAGCCAGCGCATCGACGACCTGGAGGGCCGCCTCCAGACCTTCCACACCCTGCTGGAGGAGACCTTCACCGAGGCCCAGACCCAGGCCCGGCAGGTGGCGAGCGTGGTCACCGAATCGGCCTCCGCCACGGTCAAGAACATCGCCACCCAGTACGAGATGGTGCGCGCCGCCGCGGACACCGAGCGCAACCGCACCGCCGAGGTGCTGCGCGGCACCTACGACAGCGCGCTGGCCGACGTGAACCGCATGTTCTCCGACACCGGCCGGCGCTTCGCCGAGGTGGCCGAAGAGCTCAAGCGGGCCGCCGGCAACGTGCAGCAGTCGGTGGAGCTGGCGCGCGAGGAGATGAAGCGCGGCATCCTCCAGCTTCCCGCCGAGACCGAGGCGAGCGCCGCCACCATGCGCCGCGCCGTCTCCGAGCAGATCAAGGCGCTGGCCGAGCTCAACGAGATCGTCGCCCGCCAGGGCCAGGCCTTCGACGTGGTGGAGAGCAGCGCCCGCGAGGCGGTGCGCGAGCTGGCCCGTGATTCGGTTGCCCGCGAGCTCGCCGCCCCCCGTCCGCGGGTGGACTTCTCCGCCGCGGTGGCCGCCGCCATCGCCCCGGCGGAGCCGGCGCCCGCCCCCGTCCCCAGCCGGCCCGAGCCGGCGCGGGCCGAGGCCGCCCGCCCCGAGGCCGCAGATCCGGCCCGCCGCACCATCTCGCGCCGCAATGAGGCGACCGAGCGCGGCGCGGCGCGCCCTGCCGCAGCCCGTCCCCAGGCTCCGGCCCAGCGCGAAGCGGCGGCTCCCGACGGCGGCCGCGAGAGCTGGCTCTCCGAGCTGCTCGCCCGCGCCTCCGGCGACTTCGAGGATGAGGCGCGCGCCGCCGGCAGCCGCCCGACGCCGCAGCCCCGCCCGGTGCGCGAGCGCCCGGTGCAGCACACCCTGGAATCCCTGGAATCCCTGTCCATCGACATCACCCGCATGATCGACGACCGGGCGGCCGGCGAGCTGTGGGAGCGCTACAAGCGCGGCGAGCGCAACGTCTTCACCCGCAAGCTCTACACCCTGCAGGGCCAGCAGACCTTCGACGAGCTGAAGCGCAAGTACCGCAGCAATCCCGAATTCCGCGAGGCGGTGGACCGCTATCTCGCCGAGTTCGATCACCTGCTCGACCAGGTGGGGACCGATGATCGCGGCAACGCGCTCACCCAGTCCTACCTGACCTCCGACACCGGCAAGGTCTACACCATGCTGGCCCACGCCGCCGGCCGCCTCGACTGAGGCGCCGGCCGCTCCTGCCCGCCCGCCCTGCCCGATGCCCCGCCCCGCGCGGGGCATTCTGCTTTCGGGCCCGCCCGCCGCGCCGCGCCCGGCGCACAACCGCGTCACCCAGCGGCAGATCGTTGCAATTCCTTAACCCACCGCGGGTGAGATAGGCGCGCACGCTTGACTAGCGCCGTGGTGGAGTTGCGGTTCATTTGCAACCCATTTCCGGCCGGTCGTCGCGACGCCCCGGAAGGCAAAACGGGCGTTGATTGTTCCCTGGAGGCCGCGTATTCCACGCGGCGGCGGCATCTTCGATGGCGCGCCTCGGGGCGCACCGGCGCGAACCGGCTTTGGGTCCCGCGACGTTTCAAGCGGCACGGTTTGATTGTTTGGGACGCAATATTCGCTTGGTGCGGAGCAGGATCGGGCGATGATGCCCCACCTCCGGCGCGAGCGGGCATGGGGAGCGGATGATGAAGACCTATATCTCGGCGGCTTACGCGGGCGGTCAGGGCAAGACGACTGTGGCGCAGATGATCTATTCCGCGCTCGTCCGCCACGGTGAGGAGCCCAAGCTCGTGGCCGCCGATTATGTGGACGAATCGGCCCATTCCAAGATCGGCAAGTTCTTCCCCGGCCAGGTGCTGGAGCTGGGCATCGGCGCCGAGCTCGGCTCGGGCAAGTCGGAGAACGACCTCAACGCCCCCCTGCGCTACTGGGATCGGCTCGGCGGCGTGCTGCTCTCCGGCGGCTCGGTGGTGGACGTGGGCGCCAACGTGGTGCCCCAGCTCCTCCAGTGGGCCAAGCACCGCCACGTCTCCCGCATCCTGCGCAGCCGCAACGCGCCCGAGATCGAGCTGTTCCTCACCACCCGCGCGGAAAAGCACGCGGTGGAGAACATCGCCACGCTGGTGACGGAGATCATGGAGCAGGACGTCCTGCCCATCGCCAACGTCTATGTGGTGAAGAACGAGGTGGGCGGCTCCTTCAACGCCATCGAGATCACCAAGGTGATCGCCAAGGCGGCGCCGGGCCGCAACGTGCAGTATCTCACCCTGCCGCGCTGCACCTCGGAGCTCTGGCCGCACCTCGAGCGCACCTTCACCAATCTCGACGTCGCCCTCGGCCTCTCGGCCGACGAGCTGGCGGACAAGTTCGGCCTCGACATCTGGACCGCGACCGCCGGCCATGCCGACCTGCAGTCGTGGGCCGAGGCGGTCTACGAAGAGTTCAAGAAGGCGAACGTCTGAGGCACCTACGGCCCCCGCGAGGGGCTTCAGGCTCTGGAACAGCAAGGCCCTCCGCCGATCCGGCGGGGGCCTTCTTCTTGGGTCTGTGGGGGTCGCCACGGCTCGTCCGCGAACGGCCGGTCTCAGGGGCCCGAGGCGCCGCCGTCCCCTGCCCGCTCAGAAGCGCGCCGAGGCCCAGCGCACCACCTTCACCAGCACCTCGTCGGAAGCCTGATCGAGCGCGGCGGTGGCGCCGGGCCCGTTGAGCTGCGGCACCGGCACGGACGCGGCGAAGACATCGGCCGCCAGGATACGGCCGGACTGGTTGCCGATCAGCTTCGCCGACATCTCCACCACCGCCTCCGGCCCCGCCTCGGTGACGTGGATGCCGAAGCGGCGGATGTCGGTGACGAGCTGGTAGTCGGCATTCACGCCGTCACCCGGCCGGGCCACGCGCTTGAGCTTGCTGCCGTTCTCAAACGCCTGGATGGTGCGTGCCTGCACCAGCGCCGGCAGGTTGTCGCTCCATTGGGCGTCGGCGAGATAGGTGATCTGGCCGGGGGTCGGCTCCACCACGATCTTCTCGGTGTTGAGGGCGGCAAGGGCGCTGGGCACCACCACCACCATCTGGCCGCTGCCGCCGCCGCCCGCGGAAAAGCCGGTGGGCGCGGAGAGGTCGAAGGTCGGCACCGGGCTGGTGCACCCCGCCGCCACCAGCGCCAGGGCGAGGACCGCGGCGCCGCGCAGCCGGCCGACGGCGGTCCGGCCGCCGGGAGCATGGCCCGCCGCCCGGTCGCGGGCACGGAAAGGAAAGCGCGGCCTCGAAGCGGCTGTCATGATGCTCTCATCGCCTGTAGGTCGGGACCTGCCCGCTGCCGCCGCCGAAGATGAACTGCTGTGGATTACGCTGCAGGCTCCGCAGCGTCCGGTCGATCTCCGCCAGGGTGCGACGCCCGTCGGAGGCGAGGGCTTCATACTGCCGCAGCCCCGGACCCGTGAAGCGGCTGACCTCCTGGGTGAGCAGGGCGGTGCGCTTGTCGAGATTGTCGGCGAGCTGGCGGATGGAGGCGGCCGCCTCGGTCGCCTGGTTGAGCACGCCGTCGCGCGCCGAGGTGGCGCGGTCGAGGTTGTCCACCACGGCGCTGGCCTTCTCGGCCACCGCATTGAGCTGCTTGGTCAGCGCATTGGCCTGCTCGATGAGGGAAGCGACGTCGTCGGAGCGGCTCGCCACCGCCTTGGAGAAGGTGTCGATGTTGGCGATGATGGAGCGGATCTGCTCCGGGTCGATGGCCTTCAGCACCAGCTCGACCTGCGCGGCCACGCCCTGCGCCGAATTGATGAGGCCGCTCATGCCGGAGCCGCCGTCCGACTGGATGCGCGGGATGCCGTTCGGTCCCGGCGGAATGGGCGGCTGGCCGGGCTTGCCGCCGCGGATCCCCACCGCCACGACGCCGGTGATGCCCTGGGATTCCAGCCCCGCCCGCGCATCCTCGAGGATCGGCGTCTGGGCGTTCACCGAGACCTCAACCAGCACCTGTCCCGGCTGGTTGGGCACCAGCGAGAGCTTGCTGACCTGGCCCACCGGAATGCCGTTGAACAGCACCGAATTGCCCTGCTGCAGCCCGGCGACCGAGCCATTGAACAGGATCTCGTAGGGCTTGCGCTTCGAGGAGTCCGGCGGCCCCGCGAACCAATAGACGAAGCCGAACGCCGCCGCGATCACGGCGAGCGTGAACAGCCCGATCATGGTGTAGTTGGCCCGCGTCTCCATCCGTCTCGATCCGGCCCTTCCTGCCCCGTTGCCCGTTCTGCCTCAGCCCTGCGCCCCGAACACCGCCCGGGCCCGGCTGCCATGGAAATAAGCCTGTAGCCACGGATGCTTGGCCGCCATCATGGTAGCGATGGTCCCCTCGGCGATCACCTTGCCGTCGGCGAGCGCGGCGATGCGGTCGCAGACGGTGTGCAGGCTGTCGAGATCGTGCGTTACCATGAAAACGGTGAGTCCCAAAGTTTGCTGCAACGTGCGGATGAGCTCGTCGAAGTCGCCCGCGCCGATAGGGTCGAGGCCCGAGGTGGGCTCGTCCAGGAACAGGATTTCCGGATCGAGCGCCAGGGAGCGGGCGAGCGCCGCACGCTTGATCATGCCGCCGGACAGCTCCGAGGGCATCTTCTCCGCCACGTCGCTCTTCAGCCCCACCATGGCGATCTTGGCGAAGGCCACGTCGTCCATCATGGCCTGCGACATGTGCAGGTACTCCCGCAACGGGAACTGGATGTTCTGCTTCACCGTGAGCGAGGAGAACAGGGCGCCCTGCTGGAACAGCACGCCCCACCGCCGCTCCATCAGCGAGCGTTCCTTCTCGTTCAGCGTGCCGAGTTCCTGGCCGAACACCTTCACGCTGCCGGAGCGCTTGCGCACGAGGCCGAGGATGGTGCGCGTCAGCACCGACTTGCCGCCGCCCGAGGTGCCGACGAAGCCCAGGATCTCGCCGCGATAGACGTCGAGGTTCAGCCCGTTGAGGATGACGCGGTCGCCGAAGCCCACCACCAGGTCGCGGACCTCGATGACGGCTTCGGCATGGCGTGCGGGGGTTCGTGCGTCCATGGCGCTCACAGGTCGATGGAGGCGAAGAACATGGCGAACAGGCCGTCCATGACGATGACGAGGAAGATCGCCTTCACCACCGCCGCGGTGGTGTGCCGGCCGAGGGATTCGGCACTGCCGCCCACCCGCAGGCCTTCCAGGCAGGCGACGATGCCGATGACGAAGGCCATGAACGGCGCCTTGTACATGCCCACCTCGAACTGATCGAGGTCGATGGCATATTTCAGGCGCTCGATGAAGACGTCCGGCGTGATGCCGCCGTAGCTCCAGGCCGCCAGCAGGCCGCCGAAGATGGCCGACATGGAGCCGATGAAGGTGAGCAGCGGCAGGGCGATGATGAGCGCGAGGATGCGCGGCACCACCAGCACCTCCACCGGATCGAAGCCCATGACGCTCAGCGCGTCCACCTCCTCCTGCATGCACATGGCGCCCAGCTCGGCGGTATAGGCGCTGCCCGAGCGGCCGGCGATCATGATGGCGACGATGAGCACGCCGAGCTCGCGCAGCACCAGCACGCCCACCAGGTCCACCACATAGATCTCCGCGCCGAAGCGGCGGAAATAGAACAGGCCCTGCTGCGCCAGGATGGCACCGATCAGGAAGGTGATCAGCATGATGATGGGCACCGCGCGGAAGCCCACCTGATCGAGCTGGTTCACCATCGAGGTGAAGCGGAAGGATTTCGGCCGCAGGATCATCCGCCATGTGGCGGCCACCGTCGCGCCGACGAAATTGAGCAGCGCCATCGCATCCTTGCCCACATCCACCATGGTGTGGCCGATGCGCTCCAGAAGCTCCTCGGTCCGGCGCTTGGGCGGCGGCGGCTCCTGGCCGGTGCGGCTGATCTCCTCCACCAGCTCGGCATATTTGGGCGCGAGGCCGGTCACCCGCGGCACCACGCCGGAGGTCTGCCAGGTGCGCCGGAGGCGCTCCAGCAGGAGCGCGCCGAAGGTGTCCATGCGCTCGACGCCGGCAAGATCGATCTCGACCGTGGCCGGGCGCGCGTGGGCGGCCAGCGCCGCGTCCACCTCCTGCTCCAGCGCGCCGGCGAAATGCGCCGTCCATGCGCCCCGCCCGGCGACCACAAGGCCGCCGTCCTGGCTGCGCACGGAGATCATCGCGGCGTCCGGCACTTCAGCGCTCCTCCCGTCGCCCCGGCCTTGAGCCGGAAGCGGACCTGTAGCACATACAAAAGGCACCCCGTTTCGTCGAGGCGGCGCTTTGGCCGGCGGCGCTGAGCTTCGCCCAAGGCCTTCGGCACACAGCGATTCCCACCTGTAACATGATTAACATGGCATCCCTGACCTGCGCCGTGGAGCGCTTTCCCATCGCCGGGACCTTCACCATCGCCCGCGGCTCCAAGACCGAGGCGGCGGTGGTGGTGGCCGAGCTCACCGAGGGGTCGCACACCGGCCGGGGCGAGTGCGTGCCGTACGCGCGCTACGGCGAGAGCGTGGAGGGGGTGCGCGATCTCATCGCCTCCCTCGCGCCCGAGATCGCCGGAGGGCTCGACCGGGCCGGCCTGCAGCAGCGCCTGCCCCCCGGTGCCGCGCGCAACGCGCTGGACTGCGCCTTCTGGGACCTGGAAGCGAAGAGGCAGGGAACCACGGTCGCCGAACTCATCGGCCTCGCGGCGCCACGTCCGCTGGTCACCGCCTACACCCTCAGCCTCGATGCCCCCGAGGCGATGGCCCGCGCCGCCGCTGCCACCCCGCGCCCGCTCCTCAAGCTGAAGCTGGGCGCGCCCGGCGATCCCGAACGCCTCGCCGCGGTGCGCGCCGCCGCCCCCGAGTCCCGCCTCATCGTCGATGCCAACGAGGGATGGACCGCCGACATCCTTCCCGGGATGCTGGCCGCCTGCGCCGCCGCCGGCGTGGAGCTGGTGGAGCAGCCGCTGCCCGCCGATGCCGATGCGGCGCTGGCCGAAATCCCCCATGCCGTGCCGCTCTGCGCCGACGAGAGCGTCCATGCGCGCGAAGGCCTCGCCGCTTTGCGCGCGCGCTACGACGCCATCAACATCAAGCTCGACAAGACCGGCGGCCTCACCGAAGCGCTGGCGCTGGCCGACGCGGCCGAGCAGCTCGGCTTCTCGCTGATGGTGGGCTGCATGCTGGCCACCTCCCTCGCCATGGCGCCGGCCCTGCTGGTGGCGCAGCGGGCGCAGGTGGTGGACCTCGACGGGCCGCTGCTGCTCGCCCGCGATCGGGTCCCCGGCCTCACCTATGAGGGTGCCCTCGCCTATCCGCCCTCCCCGGACCTCTGGGGCTGAGGCGCCGGAGCCAGAAGCGCGAGGGCGCCGCCGGCAAGGCCCAGCGCGGCGGAGCCGACGAAGGTCAGCGGTCCCGCCGCCACCCATAGCGGCCCGGCCGCGAGACTGGCGCCGGAGGTGGCCACGTTGACCATCCATGCGGCGAGGGACTGGCCCGAGCCCGCCCGGTGCTCGCTCACGGCGCGCGCCACCAGTTCCACCATGCCGAGATAGGTGGCGCCGAAAGTGAGCGCATGCAGCATCTGTAGCGGATAGAGCAGCGTCAGCGGCGGATCGAGGGCAAGCAGGACGAAGCGCAGCGCCGCCGCGGCGCCGCCCAGGGCAATCAGGTGATACGGGCTCACCCGTCCCGTCAGCCGGCTGGCGAAGCGGAACAGCACCATCTCGGCCGTCACGCCGGTGGCCCAGAGCGTACCGATGATGGTGGTGGAATAGCCCAGCGCCTCCCAATGCACCGAGGCGAAGGCGTAATAGGCCGCATGGCTTGCCTGCACCAGGGCCGCCGCCAGCACGCCGATGACCAGTCCGCGCTGCTGCGCGAGGCCGCCGCCGGCCGCCGGCCTCGGACCTTCCGCCTTCGGCAGCTCGGGCAAAGCGAGGCCGACGAACAGGTAGGCCACCTGCCCCGCCAGCATGAGCAGCACCACCGAGCCCGCCCCCGTGGCGGCGATGACCGAGCCGCCCAGCAGATTGGCGATGATGAAGCTGCCCGAGCCCCACTGCCGCGCCCGCCCGTAGTCCACCTTGCCGGCGCGCACCTGCCGCGTGGCATAGGCATCGAGCAGCGCGAAGCCGGGATGCCAGAGGGTGGCGGTGAGCCCCACCATCAGCAGGATCAGCAGCGGATCGCGGGACAGGTGCAGCAGGACCAGGGCGACGACGGTGCCCAGCGCCAGCACGGAGAGGGTCGCGCGCGGCCGTCCCAGGTGATCGGACAGGAAGCCGATCAGCGGCGAGGCGAGCAGGCGCGACAGACTCGGCACGGCGATGGCGACGGCAATCTCCTTCGGGCCGAGCCCGCGATCGGCCAGCCACAAAGGCAGAAACGGCATCTGGATGCCGAGGGGAAAATAGAAGGTGCCGTAAGCCGCCGCGAGCCGGATGCGCAGCGGCAGGCGCTCGGGCCGCGCCCCGCGCGCCTCACCCCCCGCGTGCGTTCCCGCCCCGCCGCCGTCCCCGTCCCCGCTCGCCATCACGCCGGCCCCGCTGTCCCGTTGCGCGTCCCTCAGCAGCCGCCGGACGCGACGCGGCGCCGGGAACGTGCGGGATCGAAGTCATGCCCGGCGCCTGCGCCGGTGCAGCTTCCTGCGCCGTGGCCCGGCGTCTTTCAAGGCTGAAGAGGGAGTGGCGCGCCGGCTCAGGCGCCGGCCTCGGCGAGGCAGCGGGTGAAGGTGGCCGCATCCACGTTGCCGCCCGAGAGAACGATCACCACCGTCCGGACCGACGGACCGAGCCGGCCTTCCAGCAGCGCCGCGAGCGCGACCGCGCCGCCCGGCTCCACCACGAGCTTCAGGTCCTGGAACGCGACGGCGACGGCCCGCGCCACTTCGGCGTCGCTCACCACGGCGCCCTCGCCCGCCAGGCTGCGGGTGACCTCGAAGGTCAGAGCGCCGGGGGTGGGCGCCAGCAGGGCATCGCAGAACGAGCCGGTGGCCTGGGCGTTGCGCTCGCGCACGCCGGAGCGGAAGGAGCGGGCGTGATCGTCGAACCCCGCGGGCTCGCAGGCGACCACCCGCGCCTGCGGATGCCGGGACTTCACCGCAAGGGCGATGCCCGCCAGCAGCCCGCCGCCGGACACCGGCGCCGCCACCAGGTCGGGCGCGAGGCCAAGGGCGGCCAGATCCTCGCAGATCTCAAGACCCACGGTGCCCTGCCCGGCGATCACGTGGGGATCGTCATAGGGCGGAACGAGGGTCGCGCCGTGCCCCACGGCGAGGGATTGCGCGATGGCGTCGCGATCGCCGGTGGCGCGGTCGTATTCCACCACCTCGGCGCCGAGCGCGCGGGTGCGCGCCTTTTTCATCTCCGGCGCGTCGGAGGGCATGACGATGACCGCCGGCATGCCCAGCAGCCGCGCCGCCGCGGCGACGCCCTGCGCGTGATTGCCCGACGAGCAGGCCACCACACCGGCCGCCTTGCAGGCGGCGTCGATCTGCACCATGCGGTTGTAGGCGCCGCGAAACTTGAACGAGCCGGTGCGCTGCAGCACCTCCGGCTTCACGAACACCCGCGCCCCGACCCGGGCGCTCAGCGCCTCGGAGAACAGGAGCGGCGTGCGCACCGCATGACCCTTCAAGCGCGCGGCAGCGGCGTCCACATCGGTGGCGGTGGGCGGATGCTGGCCCGTGCTCATGCCCCAGCGCTCATGCGGTGGTGGCGGAGCGCAGCCGCCGGCGCAGGCGGTAGCGCCGGGCGATGGGGCCGATGTCGTGGGCGATCAGCACATTGTCGAGGAACTGCCGCGCGCTCTCCCGCCAGCTATAGCGCAGGGCGAAGCGGCGCGCCGCCTCGGGCGAGAGCTCCAGCGCCTTGAGGCAGGCGGTGCGCAAATCGTTGTCCAGCACCCCGACCGGCTCCGTGGCATCGGCCAGCACGTCCATGGGCCCGGTCACCGGATAGGCCGCGACGGGCAGGCCGCTGGCCAGCGCCTCCAGCAGCACGATGCCGAAGGTGTCGGTGCGGCTCGGGAAGCAGAACACGTCGCAGGCCGCATAGACCTTGGCGAGGTCCTCGCCCTCCTTCGGCCCGAGGAAATGGGCCGCGGGGAACTTGTCCCTCAGGCTTTCCAGGGCCGGGCCGCCGCCCACCACCACCTTGGAGCCGGGCAGGTCCAGCTTCAGGAAGGCCTCGATATTCTTCTCCACCGCCACCCGGCCGACGAACAGGAAGATCGGGCCGGGGATGTTCAGCGAGCCCCTCGCCTCCGGGCGCGGGCGGAACAGGTCCGCATCCACCCCGCGCGACCAGCGCATCAGCCGCTTGAAGCCGCGCGCGTGCAGATCGCGCTCCAGCGTCGCGGTGGAGACCATCACGCCGCCGCCGGCATTGTGGAAGGAGCGCAGCCACGCATAGGTGAGCCGCTCCGGCACCGGGGCGCGGGCGGAGAGATATTCCGGAAACTTGGTGTGGTAGGAGGTGGTGAAGGTGCGCCGGGAGGCGATGCAGGCGCGCCGCACCAGCATGCCGATGGGCCCCTCGGTGGCGATGTGCACGAAATCCGGCTTCATCACCTCGATCCGGCGCATGATCATGCGCGGCGTCGCGAGCGCGAGGCGGATTTCCTTGTAGGTGGGCATGGGCACGGTGCGGAATGCCTGGGGCGTCAGGAATTCCAGCTCGGCGCCGAGGGCTTTCGCCTCCACGGCCGTGTGCTCCAGCGAGCGCACCACCCCGTTGATTTGTGGATGCCACGCATCCGTTGCGACGAGAACGCGCATCAGGCGGCCACGCGCGCTCCCTCGACGGCGCCCTCGGGCGCGGCCGGCTGGGTTTCGAGCTGGCGGGTCCAGGAGATGATCTCGAGGCGCCCGTCGAAATGCTCGGCGATGGCCGTGCAGCTCTCCACCCAATCCCCGCAATTCACATAGCGCACGCCGAACTGGTCGTGGATGGCGGCGTGATGGATATGGCCGCAGATCACGCCGTCCACATTGTGGCGCTTGGCTTCGTCGGCCACCGCTTCCTCGAACTTGCCGATGTAGTTCACCGCGTTCTTCACCTTCAGCTTGGCCCACTGGCTCAGCGACCAGTAGGTCAGGCCGAGCTTGCGACGCACCAAGTTCACGTAGGTGTTGGTGGTCAACGCGGCAGTATAGGCCCAGTCGCCGAGGAAGGCGAGCCACTTGGCATGGCGCACCACCACGTCGAACACGTCGCCGTGGATGACGAGGTAGCGCTTGCCGTCGGCCGCTTCGTGGATGGTGGCCTCCATCACCTCGATGCCGCCGAAATGGGTACCGTAGTAATCGCGCAGGAATTCGTCGTGGTTGCCGGCGAGATAGATGATGCGGGTGCCCTTGCGCCCCTTGCGCAGCATCTTCTGCACCACGTCATTGTGCTTCTGCGGCCAGTACCAGGAGGAGCGCAGGCGCCAGCCGTCGACGATGTCGCCCACCAGATAGACCGTGTCCGCCTCGTTGTGCCTCAGGAAGTCGAGCAGCAGCTCGGCCTGGCAGCCCTTGGTCCCGAGATGGATGTCGGACAGGAAAAGCGCGCGATACTGGCGGGGATCGGGTTCGTCGCTCACGCTGTGGCCTCCACGCTTGTGGCTGTCGGCCCTTGGCCGTGCACCCTGTGGCCCTGCATCAAATTCACTCCTTGAGGAGCGTATTCGTCGGAAATAGCCGGAGTCGTGTATCTCTTTTATGACGCCAGCGCGAAAAACGGAAGACCCTCTGCCTAGAACTTTAGCCTGCCCAGACAAAAGGCAGTAGAAAAATGCCACATCTAAAGGTGGCTAATAGTTTGACGGCTCGATACCAAGCATTTCGCTTAAGCTGTGCATTGGCAACACCTTCACCTCCGTTGCGGCAGTGCGTGAGACGGCCCCCGGCCGCCACCGCCGCTCGCGGAAACCGGCGCCACCGCGACAGCGCGCCCGCGCCAACATCGCCGCTCCCCCTCGGCGCCCGACGGTGTACAGTCCGCCCGCCGTGGGCCGAGGCCCGTCCCGGCCCCCACGAGGAGACACCCCCATGAAGCTCGTCCGCTTTGGCCCCAAGGGGCATGAAAAGCCCGGCCTCGTCGATCCGGCCGGGGGCATTCGCGATGTCTCCTGGCTCGTCGGCGATCTGTCCGGGGCGTCGCTGGCGCCGGAGAGCCTCGCCCGCATCGCCGCCGCCGATCCCGCCACGCTGCCGCTGGCCCCGGAGGGCGTGCGCCTCGGCTCCTGCGTGGCGCGGCCGGGCAATTTCATCGCGGTGGGGCTGAATTTCGCCGACCACGCGGCGGAGATGGGCGCGCCCCTGCCGCCCGAGCCCCTGCTCTTCAACAAGGCGCCCAACTGCGTCATGGGCCCGAACGACGAGGTGATGCTTCCCAAGGACTCGCTGAAGCTGGACTGGGAAGTCGAGCTCGCCTTCGTCATCGGCAGCCGTGCCCGCTACGTGGAGGAGAAGGACGCCCTGTCCCACGTGGCGGGATTCTGCATCTGCAACGATGTCTCCGAGCGCCATTTCCAGACCGAGCGCGCCGGCCAGTGGATGAAGGGCAAGGGCTGCGAGACCTTCGGTCCCCTCGGGCCCTGGCTCGTGACGCCGGACGAGGCGGGCGATTTCGACCACCTCGCCATGTGGCTCGACGTGAACGGCGAGCGCATGCAGACGGGCAACACGGACACCATGGTGTTCCGGGTGCCCTACCTCATCCACTACATCAGCCAGTTCATGGTGCTGGACCCCGGCGACGTGGTCACCACCGGCACCCCGCCGGGGGTCGGCAACGGCCGCAAGCCGCCGCTCTTCCTGAAGGCGGGGGACGTGATGACCCTCGGCGTCGCCGGCCTCGGCGAGCAGCGCCAGACGGTCGTGCCTTTCGCCCTCTGAGCGGCCGTCCCGTCCGGGCGCTACTGCATGGTGGTGGTGGCGAGCCAGGCCTGCACCGCCTTCAGGGCCTCGCCACGGTTGCCGGTGCGGTGCTGCGCCTCCTGGAACACGGCGATCTGCACGTCTGCGCTGGTCCCCGCCTCGGCGATGGTGCGCACGTGGAGCAGCGGATCGAGGCAGTCGAGCGCCTCCGCGTCCTGCGCCACCAGATGGATCAGCCCGTCCACCGCATCACGCACGCTGATGGCGCGGCGCTGGGCGAGGTCGACGAAGGACCCGTGCACGCCGTAGCGCTGGGCGCGCCACTTGTTCTCGTCGGCGATGGCGCGGTCCACCGCACCCACATCGGCATTGTGGTGGGGATGGCGCACCAGGAAGCGCACCAGCGCCCGGTAGAGCGCGGCGATGGCCACCGCATCCTCCACCCGCGTGCAGCTGTCGGGGGCGCGCATCTCGAGCGTCGGCAGCTTGCGGGAGGGGCGCACCGCCCACCACAGATAGCTCGAATCGGCGATCGCCCGGGCCGAGATCATGGCATCGAGGTAGCGCTCGTAGGCGGCATTGTCCTCGAACATTTCCGGCAGGCCGGTGCGCGGAACCTCATTGTAGGCGGCGAGGCGATAGCCCATCAGCCCGGTGCGCTTCGAGCCCCAGAAGGGCGAGGACGTGGACAGCGCCACGAAATGCGGCACGTAGGGCACGAGGCGGCGCATCACGTCCACCCGCATGTCGGGATCCGGCAGCTCCACATGGATGTGCAGGCCGCACAGCATGTTGCGCTCGCCGATCATCTGCAGGTCCGCCATCACCCCCTCGTAGCGCGCGGTCGGGGTGGAGCGCGCGCCGTTCCAGGCCGCGGTCGGATGGGTGCCGGCGGCGATGACGGCGAGACCGTGCTCGCCCGCGACCTCGGCGGCGATGCCCCGCAGCGTGCGCAGGTGGTCGCGGGCCGACGCCATGCCGGTATCGGGCGGGGTGGACATCTCAAGCTGGGCCTGCAGCAGCTCGACGGTAACGGAGGTGCCGAGGCGTGCCTTCAGTTCGTCGAAGAAGCCTCCGGGCATGCGCCGCTGCACCGCGTAGGTCGCCGCATCCACGACGAAGAATTCCTCTTCGATTCCGAAGCGGTAGGCTTCCGACATCAACGCCTCCTTGCCGCCCTGTAGAGCTGGATTGCGCGCCGTCCCGCCCCCGGCTCCACCGGCGCAGCCACGCTTACACTGGCTGTAAATCGGCCCAAAATGCGGCGCCCCGCAACGTTAAAAATGGGCGCTCGTGATATCAGTGCCTTACCGCATTGCACCTAAGGCGATATCGCGGGACCACTCAACCACATATTTAGACTTTCGTTAGTTTATTTATATCTCTCAAATACACGTTATGGAGTCATTTTACCGAACGTGGTTGCCAATTCCCTGACCGCCTGGACCAGGGCCAGCGCCGCCACCGCGGCGGTGTCGGCCCGCAGGATGCGAGGGCCGAGCGAGAGGGTGACGGCGCGCCGCGCGATAAGGCTGCGCTCCTCGGGCGCAAATCCCCCTTCCGGGCCGATCAGCACCGACACCGCGCTGTTGGCCGGAATGGCGCCGTCGCGCATCAGGGCGGCCACGAGGGTGGCGAGTGGGTCGGCTTGGGGCGCGTCCTCATCGCAGAACACCAGGGTGCGGTCGGCCGGCAGGCCGTCGAGCCAGGCCGCAAGGGGGCGCGGCTCGGCGATCTGCGGAAGATTGAGGATGCCGCACTGCTCGGCCGCCTCCACCGCATTGGCCGCCATGCGCTCCAGATTGACCCGCGAGACCTGGGTGTGGCGGGTCAGCACCGGAGTCAGCACCCCTGCCCCCATCTCCACCGCCTTCTGCACCATATAGTCGAGCCGCGCGTGCTTGAGGGGCGCGAAGGCGTATTCGAGGCGGCTCGCCTCGGGCTGCGGGCGGCTCTGCGACTCGACCTGAAGGCGCACCTCCCGCTTGCCGCCGGCGAGGCGCCGGCACAGCCATTCCCCGTCCCGCCCGTTGAACGCGAACAGCGGCCCGCCCACCGCCAGGCGAATCACGTTGGCGACATAGTGGGCCTGCTCCGGCGCGAGGGCGAGCTCGGCGCCGGCGGACAGCGCCTCGGGCACATGGAGGCGCTGGGCGCGGAAATCATAGTCCTGCATCGAATGGGCGATCCCGGGCGGCGGCAGCGGCACCATCTTGGCGCGGCGCTGGAGGTGGAGCTGCCCCCCTTAAAGCAGATGAGCGGTGCCTCTTTGAAGGCACCGCTCATCGGGCATCCCCCCAGATACCCTTGCGCGCCCAAAGGGCGCAGGGTGGGCAGTGCCACAGGTAGCGCGATACGTCACGCCCTTTTTCGGATACCGCC
>JAFIHR010000151.1 GCA_017849325.1 Xanthobacter autotrophicus
CCCGAGCCGAGATCCGCATCCGCTTCCGGACCGAAGACGAAGTTCTGATACTGGAAGTTGTAGCCGAGATGCACGCCGCCGACCACGGATGTGTTCTGCGTCAGCGAGGCGAAGGCAAGCCCGCCGCCGCCGCCACCGCCGCCATCGATGCCGCGCACCCCGTCGCCGCCGTCCTGGCCGAAGGAGGTGGCCGCGTTGCTCAGGCTTTCGTTGGAGCTGATGAAGCCGCCGATATGACCGCCCAGGTAAAGACCCGACCACGCGGCAGGCGCGGTCGCGGCCATGGCGGCCGCGGCGCCAGGATAGAAGCTGAGGCGGCCGCGCACCGTCACGAAGTCGTCGGGAACGGGGGTGAACCCGTCGCTGCCGCCGAACGCATAATAGAGGGCTTCGATACCGAGGCCCGCCGCCGGTGACAGACGGTATTCCGCGCCGACGCCGCCCACGAAGCCGGCCTGGCTGGTCCCGTCGAGGTTGACGACCTGCGCGCCGAACCCGTTGCCGCCGTTGCCGCCATCACCGCCGGGGCCGCCGTTGCCACCGTTGCCGCCGTTACCGCCGACGAACACGCCGCCCAGCCCACCGTCCACCGACAGGAACGCCACGCCGGCCGTGCCGTAGACCAGGAAGCGGTCGCCGCCGTAACCCAGCCGTGCCCGGGCGCTGCCCAGCACCGAATCCACCGGGCCGAGGCTGTTGATATCCGCCTCCAGGCCGTAGACCAGATTGCCGGTCTGCCAGTTGTAGCCGGCATAGATCCCCTGATACCAGTCGGGGCCATCCACCTCGCCGGCCACGATGCCGGTGATGCCGCCCGTGCCGCCGAACGGGCTGGTGGTGTTGGGAATCGCATTGCCGCCGATGGTCGAAACCGTGTCGGAGCCGATGATCGCGCCGGTCTGCGCACCGAAGTAAAATCCGGCCCAGGTGGGCGGAGGAGGCGGCGGCGGAGGCGCCTTGTACGTCAGGAGGTCGGCAGCACCAGCCGGAGCCGCGCCGGCCAGACCGGCGGCGAGGATCGCCGCAACCGGCGCACAAATCAGACCGTAGACCTTCATGGACCGCCCCTTACCTATCCCTCCTTGGCTAACACGGCTTGGCCGCAAATGCAGCGGGCGCGGGGCAGTCGCGCGCAAGATGAAGCCTCCTGCGACGTATTTATCACAGTCTAGTAGGTAGTCTTTTGCAGGCGAAACAGCGAAATCCACAGCGCGCCGGCGTCCGTCAGGGCGCGCAGGCGCCCTGACACGGCAGACGTTCGGTGCATCGCAGTATTTCGCCGATAGTATTGTTCTACGGCACCGGTGGAATTGCTGCGGGCCCCTTGCGTCAGAAGGTGGAGCCGCCGGCTCCCCCCTTGCCGCCGGATCCGCCGCCCCCGACCCCGGCACCGCCCGCGCCGCCGCGCCCGGCACCCTGGCCGACGCCGGCCGCGCCGCCCTGGCCGCCGACGCCGCCACCGATGCTCGGACCATTGGCGCCACGGCCGCCGGATCCGCCGGCAGCTCCCGGCACGCCGGCCACCCCCGGCACGCCGCCGGACTGCAAGGCCGACAGAAGGTCCTCGCAATCGTCGGGTTCATAGGCGCGCGACGTCGCCTGGCCGTGACTGCGCAGCAGCCGGATGCAGTAATTGACCAGATCAGGATCGCTCATGCCGCCATAATACGGCACGGGATTTCCGCCCCCCGCCCCACCGGCTGCTCCGGACGCGCCGCCCTGGCCGCCCGGCAGTCCGGGAAGGCCGCCGCCCGCGCCCCCCCATCCGGGCTGGCCCGATTGCGCGGCCTGGGCCAGCGTGACGAAGTTTCCAACAGGTGCGACGGGCGAGCCATCGCCCGAGGCGGCGGAATCGGCGGATTGAGCCGCGCGCGCCAGGGGCAAGCTGCACACCACGAGCAGCGCCATCGCGCAGCAAGAACGCATTTTCATCGAACACTCCCGAGGATTTTCGTCCGCAGCACCATTTGATGGAGCCAAATCGGGCTCTCTCATGGAGCCCAACGCGCTTAAACGATTACGGGTTCACAGCGACGGTCAGCGCTTCGAACGGGAAGCGCGAAGGGCGCCGCCTCTGCGGCTCGGCCGACGGCGGTCCAAGGCCTGCTTTCCAGGATCTGCGCCGCGCATCAACAGCGGATCGGCTGTTCCGCGAACCCAGGGCCGCAGGAATGTAGGCCCCGCGAATCCAGGCGCGACGCTGCGCAGGCCCCTGCCTCACGGGACATGCGCGCGTCGTGCACTTCAGCCGCTGCGCCGGAACCGGGGCTCGTCGGCCGGATATCTTGAAGGAGTCGTGCCTGTCCCGGTGCGGCAGCCGCACCGGGACAGGGGATTCACGAGGCCTCAGAAGGCGCTGCCGCCAGCGCCGCCAGCGCCGCCCTGGCCACCGAAGGCGCCCGCGCCGCCGCCGCCACCGGCACCACCCTTGCCGCCGTTGGCCGCAGCACCGCCGCCGCCGCCCGAGCCGCCGGCGCCGCCCGCGATGCCCGTGCCGCCGGCGCCGCCGGAGCCGCCCTTCGCGCCGACGCCGACCGCGGCTCCGCCGCCGCCACCGCCACCGCCCGAGCCGCCGGCGATACCCGTGCCACCGGCACCGCCACCGCCGCCCTTGCCGCCGAAGCCGCCCGAGCCACCCTGGCCGCCGCCACCGCCGGCGCCGCCCGCGATGCCCGAACCACCGGCACCGCCACCGCCGCCCTTACCGCCGAAGACGCCGGCGCCGCCGGCACCACCGGCGCCGCCTTTGCTCGTGCACTTGAACGGCTTGCCCGTCTGGGGGTTGATGCAGGTCGCAGCGGAGGCCACCTGGGTCGAGACAATCACGCCTCCGAAGGCGAGACTCGCCGCGAGCGCGCCTGAGGTCATGAGAGTCGTGAATTTGCTAGCCATTTTCGTCTCCGAGGTTTGAAGATGACCTGCTTTCGACAGACGCGGGCGACCCCTGCGAAGTCGGCCGATCGTCGCCCGTCCTGATCTCGGCAGCCATCGCACAGCGTCTGGAAAGACTGGGTTCTATTCCACACAACGACGTAATCGCATCACGTTCCGCACCTCCGCGAGCCAGACGATTTAGAGAGAAATTCATCTCATGTCTTGACGCAGGGTCGAGTATGACAGGCAATCCCAACGCAGCCGGGGCGCGATACTTAACTGGGCGCGACTTGATGAGCCTCCGGCCAAGTTGAGGTCTGCCATACATTTGCTATCGCGAACGCCCATCCGGGGAATGAGGCGCCCGAAACGTCCTGCACTGCCCGGACAACGCTGATCGTGTGTAGAATAGTCATAACTTCTTGCAGTGCCGCCCACAGCGCGAAGAATACGCCAACTATGTCAGGCGGTCGAGTGGAGATAATTAGACGGATAAAGATTTCCTCTTCAGCATTACCTTACGTTACATACAAGGGCCCGACAGCCACGCTCCCACAAGCATGTTCCACATGAATTCAATGCATTTAGCCCCTGGCGGTCGTTCTCTCAGTGCAAGCGATGGAATGCCTCATCCCATGATCTTGCGTCACGAACTGCTGAGATCATCTTTTGGTTCCTCGTTGCAGAACGCAGGCATGCGCGGGAAACTCTCCGGCTTCCCCAAGGATCCGGACCGCCGCCCATGCAATGATCGGCCGAAACCCCGCAAATGATCGACAGCCGGCCGGAAAACGCGCCCTCGCCGGCCCGACCGCTCACCCGGGGCGGCCGTCCCTCGCCGCCCTCTGCCGGCTCGCTGACACCCGCCCGGCATGGTATCGATCGCCGTCACGGTCGGCCGGACGGCGGCCGCGGGAGCGGAGGATGCAGGTCCTGGCCATGGAGGTGAGACGATGAATCCGACGGCACCGGCCACCAGCCCCTCGGGACGGATCGGCGTGCTGCTGGTCAATCTCGGCACGCCCGATGCCACCGATTACTGGTCCATGCGGCGCTACCTGAAGGAATTCCTCTCCGACCGCCGGGTCATCGAGGTGAACCCGCTTCTGTGGTGGGTGCTGCTCAACGGCGTCATCCTCACCCGCCGGCCCGGCCCCAAGGGCCGCGACTATGACAAGATCTGGAACCGCGAGCGCAACGAGGGACCGCTCAAGACCATCACCCGCGCCCAGGCGGAGAAGCTCGCCGTCCACCTCACCCTCAAAGACGACCGCCTCAGCGTGGATTTCGCCATGCGCTACGGGCGCCCCGCCATTGCCGAGCGGCTCAACGCGCTCGCGGCGGAGGGGTGCGAGCGCATCCTGCTGGTGCCGCTCTATCCGCAATATGCGGCGGCGACCACCGCCACCGTAAGCGATGCGGCGTTCGATGCGCTCAAGGCGATGCGCCGCCAGCCCGCCCTGCGGGTGGCGCCCTGCTGGCACACCGACCCGGTCTATATCGACCAGCTCGCGGCAAGCCTCACGCGGCAGCTTGCGGCGCTCGACTTCGCGCCGGAGGTGATTCTCGCC
>JAFIHR010000152.1 GCA_017849325.1 Xanthobacter autotrophicus
CTCCACCACCACCACCGAAACCTCCGAGCCCGCCAGCGCCGCCTGCTGCTTCAGCCGGATCGCCGTGGCCAGCCCCGCCGGACCCGCGCCAACCACAACAACGTCATAATCCATGCCCTCCCGTTCGGGCAGTCCCGCTTCACTCATCCGTCGCTCTCCCCAGGAGTTCACACGCCATTCTGGACTTCTTCCACGGTTGGCCGCCCGTGACAATTCGCCAGTTACGACTTCCGTTGCAGGCCGGAGCATCCGGGGGCGGCGCGCCCTTGCGCCGCGCCCGCGACCGATTACCCTCGGCCGCCATCGAGAGGGAGTGGCGGGACGCATGGAGCGGCTTTCGCGCGAGGAGCTCATGCGGATCCTCGCCTTCTACCGGGACGCGGGGGTGGACGCGGCGCTGGGCGAGGCGGGCGTGGACCGCTTCGCCGAGAGCGCGCGCGAGACCCGGCGCGCTGCGGACGCGGCGACGGCCCGGGCCGGCGGCCCGGAGCCCGCGCACATGGGGATGCCGTCCCCGTCGGTGGAGAGCGAGGCTCCCTCCCGGGCCGGCGCCGGCCGGGACATGCGGGAGGCGGGGAGCGGACGGCCCGCGCCTTCCCCGCCGCCCGCGCCGTCTCTCCCCGCGCCGCCGGTTCTGGCGCAGCCCGACGAGGCGGCCATGGCGGCGCGCGAGGCGGCGCGCGAAGCCTCGAGCCTCGACGAGCTGCGCGCCATCCTGGAGCGTTTCGAGGGTTGCGCCCTGAAGCGCACCGCAAGCCGCCTCGTGTTCGCCGACGGCAACCCCGAGGCGCGGGTGATGTTCGTGGGCGAGGCGCCGGGGCGCGACGAGGATCGGGAGGGCCTGCCCTTCGTGGGCCGTTCCGGCCGCCTGCTCGACCTCATGATGGGGGCCATCGGCCTCGACCGGACGAGCGCCTACATCGCCAACATCATTCCCTGGCGCCCGCCGGGCAACCGGACGCCCACGCCGCAGGAAACCGCCATCTGCCTGCCCTTCATCGCCCGGCAGATCGAGCTGATGGACCCGGACGTGCTGGTCTGCCTCGGCGGCCCGTCGGCCCAGGCGCTGCTCGCCACCACCGAGGGCATCACCAAGCTGCGCGGGCGGGTGCTCGCCTATGAGACCGGAACGCGCGCCATCAAGGCGCTCGCCACCTTCCACCCGGCGTATCTGCTGCGCACGCCGGTGGGCAAGCGCCTTGCCTGGCGCGACATGCTGACGGTGGAAGCGCTGCTGGCCGGAGCGTGAGTATCCCCGCCGGCGGCCGTTCAGGCGGCGTCGGCGCCCGAGCCCAGCGGCTGGTTGACGAGGGAGGAGTTGCGGTAGCGCGGATCGTCGGTCACTTCCTCGCCGGCCCACGGCGGCAGGGCGATCCGCTCGTCGGGGTGCAGCAGCTCCACCTCGGCCACCACGAGGCCCGCATTGGCCGCCTCGAACACGTCCACCGTCCAGATCTTGCCGGCGAATTCCAGGGCGTAGCGGGTCTTCACGATGATCGGCTGGGCGCACAGATGGACGAGCATGTGCTCGGCATCGGCGAGGGGGATGGCATATTCGAACTCGGCGCGGGAGATCCCCTCGGTCTTGCTCTTGACCGTTATGAAGGCATCGTCGTCGGCGCAGCGGATCCGCACGGTGGCGTCCTCGCCCAGGCACAAATATCCCTGGCGGATGCGGCAGGCCCGCGCTCCGGCGCGCCAGGCATCGTTCTTGACCAGGAATTTGCGCTCGACTTCGACAGCCATGATAGAGCCGCTTGTAGTGAAAGAGGGTGCCACTGTGCCCTTCGCGGGGGGACCCGTCCAGTCGCGCGCCTCCGTCAAGTTCAAGAGAAATCAAGAGAAAACGTTTTCATCCGAAGCGATTACCTCTTTCGGGCGTGCTATTCCTTTTTCGTTCGGCGGCTATGCGAAAAAATCACACAATCTAAGCGCGATATGAGGGAAATGTGCATATCGCAGCGGTCAGACGGGGCTGAAGGCCGAACGCCTCGGCCCCGCCGCCGCCGCTTCAGGCCGGGACCTTCCGCCGTGGCGTCCTGGCCTTTTCCTTCTCGCCGTCCTTGCCCGCCGCCTTCGGCCCCGTCTTCGCGGTGGCCGCGCCGGCGATCCGGGGGGCGCGGGCCGTCTGGCTGTCCACATCATAGCGCGAGGGGGGATTGGTCGCCCCGATGGTGGTGATGCGCATGATGTTGGTGGTGCCCGGCTTGGCGAAGGGCACGCCGGCGGTGATGGCGAGACGGTCGCCGGGCGTGCCGAGATCATGCTCCGCCGCCACGCGCACGGCGGTGTCCACCATCTCGCCGAACGAATGGATGTCCTCCGCGATATGCACGGCGTGCACCCCATAGGAGAGGGCGAGGCGGCGCGCCGTCTCGATCTTCGGCGTCAGGCCGAGGATGGGCACATGGGGGCGCTCGCGGGCCGCTCTGAGCCCCGTGGTGCCGGAGAGGGTGAAGGCCACGAAGGCGGTCGCGTCCACCGCCATGGCGGCCTGGTAGGTGGCCTTGGTGACGGCGTCGCCGATGGTCTTGCCCCATTCCGTCTGCGTGGCGTCCACCACCTGGCGGTAGCCGGGATCGCCTTCCACGTGGCGTATGATGTCGTCCATGAAGGTCACCGCCTCCACGGGATAGGCGCCGGCGGCGGTCTCGGCGGACAGCATCACCGCGTCGGCGCCCTCATAGACGGCGGTGGCGACGTCGGAGACCTCGGCGCGGGTGGGCACCGGCGCCTGGATCATGGATTCCAGCATCTGGGTCGCGACGATCACCGGCCGGCCATAGTGGCGGGCGCGGGTGATCATGCGTTTCTGCAGGGCCGGCACCTCCGCCAGTGAGACTTCCACGCCGAGGTCGCCGCGCGCCACCATCACCGCGTCGGACAGCTCGATCAGCTCGTCGAGATGCTCCACCGCGGAGGGCTTCTCCATCTTCAGCAGCAGCGCGGCGCGGTCCTTGATGAGGGCGCGGGCCTCGCGCACGTCGTCGGGCCGCTGCACGAACGACAGGGCGATGAACTCCACCCCGGCGGTGCAGGCGAACTCCAGGTCCGAGCGGTCCTTCGCGGTGAGCGGGGAGAGCGGCAGCACCACGTCGGGGATGTTGAAGCCCTTGTTGTTGGAAAGCCGGGTGCCGGCCACCACGCGGGCGTCCAGATAGCCCTTGCCCTTGGCGCAGACGGTCAGGCGCACCTTGCCGTCGTCGCACAGCACGGTGGAGCCCACCTTCAGCGCGGCGAGGATGTCGGGATGGGGGATGGGCACGCGCTTGCCCGAGCCGGGGGTGGCGGTGTCCGCATCGAAGCGCAGCACGTCGCCCGGCGCGATGGCGATCGAGCCCTCCTCGAAGCGGCCGATGCGCAGCTTCGGCCCCTGCAGGTCGGCGATCACGCCGATGGGCCGGTCGAGCTTGCGCTCCAGCTCGCGGATGCGGGCGAGCACGGTGCCGTGGTCCTGCTGGGTGCCATGGCTGAAGTTGAGGCGGAACACGTCCACCCCCGCATGGAACAGGGCTTCCAGCTTCTCCGCACTGTTGGAGGCGGGGCCGACGGTGGCGACGATCTTGGTGGCGCGCCGGCGTCGGGGCGCGCGCGCCGGGGGCTGGGGTGAGGGTCCGGAGGCTTTGGGTTTTGGCGTCATGGGCTGGCGTCTCCCCTGGTCCGCTTTGGTTGCGCGGTTCTTGGATTTGCCGGCCATCATGCGCCGGACCGGGCTTACCATAAAGTCGTAAGACCGTCGCAGGCGGCCCGCGGCCTCCGCAGGCGCCGCCGCGCCTCCTGAACGTCGCGGACCCGGGCCGGGTTGTGCTAGATTCCCGCCGCGCGATCTTGCGGACGGCCGATGGGGGCGAACATGCGCAAATGGATGATGGCCATGGCGGTGGCACTGGTTGCGCCGGCGGGCCTGGCGGACGGCGCCGGGGCACAGGAGCTGAGCCAGCTTTCCTGCCGCGCCCTGTGGTATCAGCGCAACCAGGTCTATGCCGAGGCCGGCTATTGCTTCCAGACGGCGGATGCCATCGCCACCTTCGGCCGCGGCTGCTTCCCGCCCTATGGCAAGCTCACCCGGGCCGAGCAGCGCCGGGTGGACGAGGTCCGCTCCTGGGAGGCCCGGCGCGGCTGCAACTGAACGCCGGCGGGCGGTCCGGCGCGCCCTGCGCGGTGCCTCCCGGCGGGGGAGCGGCGCCAGCGAGGCTTGCCGGCCGGCGCGCGGGTTATCGCGCCTCTGCCTTTCGTCGGGGGTGGTGCTATAGATCTGTCTGCCGCCCCGCGGACGCCCAAGGCACGCTTCAAGGACGCCCATGACCGACATCGCCGCGCGCGTCTACAACCACACCTGGAAGATCGACCCCATCATCCGCTCCGTGCTCGACACGGATTTCTACAAGCTGCTGATGGGCCAGACCATCTTCCGCCGCCACCCGACGGTGAAGGTCACCTTCGGCCTGCACAACCGCACCACGTCGGTGCGCGTCGCCGACATCGTGGACGAGGGGGCGCTGCGCGAGCAGCTCGACCACGTGCGCTCGCTGTCCCTCACGCGGGGCGAATCCACCTGGCTGCGGGGCAACATGTTCTACGGCAAGCGGCAGATGTTCTCGCCCGAGTACATCGCCTGGCTGGAGGGCTTCCGTTTCCCGCCCTATCACCTGGAAAAGCGCGACGGGCAGTATGAGCTGACCTTCGAGGGGCCGTGGATCGAGACCTCCATGTGGGAGATCCCGGCGCTGGCGGTCATCAACGAGCTGCGCTCGCGCGCCGTGCTCAAGGACATGGGCAAGTTCGAGCTGCAGATCCTTTATGCCCGGGCCATGGCGCGGGTGTGGGAGAAGGTGGAATATCTGAGGTCCATCGGCCCGGTCTCCATCACCGATTTCGGCACCCGTCGCCGCCACGGCTTCCTGTGGCAGGACTGGTGCGTGCAGGCGCTGACCGAGGGGCTGGGCACCGGCTTCCTCGGCACCTCCAACTGCCTCATCGCCATGCGCCGCGAGGTGGAGGCCATCGGCACCAACGCCCATGAGCTGCCCATGGTCTACGCCGCCCTCGCCACCTCCGACGCCGAGCTGCGCCGCGCGCCTTACCAGGTGCTGGCCGACTGGCAGGAGGATTACGAGGGCAACCTCCGGGTGATGCTGCCGGACACCTACGGCACCACGGGCTTCCTTGCCCACGCCCCGGACTGGGTGGCGCGCTGGACCGGCGTGCGCATCGACAGCAAGGAGCCGGTGGAGGGCGGCGAGGAGATGATCCGCTGGTGGCGCGCGCGCGGGCAGGATCCGGCGGACAAGCTCGTCATCTTCTCCGACGCCCTCGACGTGAAGGAGGTGGCGCGCATCCATGCCGCCTTCGACGGGCGCCTGCGCATGGGCTTCGGCTGGGGGACGCTGCTCACCAACGATTTCCGCGGCCTCGCGCCGGGCGGCGCGCTCGATCC
Source organism: Xanthobacter autotrophicus (assembly GCA_017849325.1). Classification (GTDB taxonomy): domain Bacteria; phylum Pseudomonadota; class Alphaproteobacteria; order Rhizobiales; family Xanthobacteraceae; genus Xanthobacter; species Xanthobacter autotrophicus_B. Next base: position 5,438 of record JAFIHR010000152.1, read on the forward strand.
CATCTCCATCGTCTGCAAGGTGGTCTCGGCCAACGGCAGGCCCACGGTGAAGCTCTCCGACAATCCCACCAAGGCGATGGGGCCGCCGGACGAGATCGCACGCTACAAGAAGACCTTCGAGGTGGGCGCGCAGGAGGCCCGCCCGGCCCTGGTGTAGGCAGGTCGCCCGCTTTCGGGCGGGTTCACAGGCGGGCGCGCTGCGCGGCGTCGCCGATGGGGTTGGGCGTCAGGCGCACCATGTGGTTGTCGAAGCGCGGCCCGCCGCTGTGGCGGGCGATGATGCCCACCTCATCGTCGCTGATGCCGATCACAATGGTCTCGCCGTAGCCCGAGGTGGCGACGAAGCGCCCCGCCTCCTCCATGCCCGCGAGGCCGCAGCCGTCGATCAGCCGAACCGCGCCCAGATAGCGCCCGTCCGCCCGCCACAGCGCCACGCGCCCGCCCCGCGGCGAGGAGCACGCCACATAGCGGCCGGAGCGGTCGAAGGCCACCGAGCCCACATAGCCGCGCAGGGCGCGCCATTCGTCCTCCGGCGCATCGAGGGCGGCGAGGGCGCCGTCCGGGCCGATGGTGTAGAGGAGGGGTCGGGCCACGCCGTCATGGAGCAGGTCCTGCGCCGCCACCACCGTGCCGCCCCGCCCGTCGCGCGCGAGATGGCGCAGGGAGAGGCTTGCAAGGTCCTTGGGCAGACGCCCCTCGGCCTTCAGCGCGCCGGTCGCGGGATCGAGCAGGGTGATGGTGGAGCCGGTCGCCGCCGCGTCGCGCGCCTCCGGCGTGTTGGGCTCGATGCCGCCGTTGGCCACCACCAGGGAGGCGCCGGACTGGAGCAGGTCGTGCGGCCCGTCGCCGCCGGTCGGCCATTCCCCGACGATGGCGAAATCCGCCGCCACGTCGCGCCGCGCGACGATGCCGCGGCCCATCACCAGCGGGCCGTCGCCCTCGGGCGGGCGCTCGATCTCGGTGGTGAGGAAATGCCGTCCGTCGGCGGTGAAGCGGCCGTGGCCGGCGAAGACGCGCCCCGCGCCCGGCTCGAAGCGCGCCGTGACGCCCTCATGGTTGCGGTCGAACAGCAGGGCGACATGGCCCGGCCGCCGGCCGACCGCAACTGCGCCCGTGCCCTCGGGGTTCGCCTCGAGACCGTGCAGGCGCACCGCCGAGGCGGCGCGGGTGGCGGCCTCGAACGTTCCGTCCACGGCGACGGCGGCGAAGCCGTCGTCCACGCCGGCGGTGGTGAGCCATCCCTCCGCGAGGGGATGGGCGGCCGAGGCCGGGGGGACCGCATCGGTGGCGGCAAGACTCCGTCCGCCGAGGAGGGCCGGGGCGGCAAGCAGCATCGCCGAGCCGGCGAGGAAGCGGCGTCGGTCAAGTCCGGGGCGCCGGGCGGGAAGGTTGCTGCGCGCGGGCATGGGCACTCTCCGTCCCGTTCAGTCGCCGTCGAGGGCGTTGAAGCCCAGCGAGATGCCGTAATAGGAGGCGATGGGCCGGTAGACCGCGCGCTGCGCTTCCTTGAAATCCTTCTCCGCCCGGGCGATGGCGGCGGCGCCGTCCGGCGTCTGGGCGGCCGCGGCAAGGTCGGCGGGGAAGGTCTCCGCGGCCTTGTCGGCGGCGGCGGCGGTGCGGTTCACCACCCATTGGGGGCGGCTCGGAAGCTGCTTGGCGATCTCCTGCAGCAGGGCGTCGGCGCTCGTCACCATGTTCTTCACCACCTGGCCGGAGCGGCCCGAGCGCCAGTTGTCGGCGAGGTTGGGCTTGGCGTCCGCCGGCCCGGAGCCGAGCACCGGATTGATCTTGGTGTCGTTCACCCGCTGGTAGGCGCCGGACAGGTCGGTGAGGACCATGCCGGGCAGCGCGCCGAGATCGGGGAACAGGGAGGTGTCGCCCTTGCCGGAGACGATGGCGCCCAGCACGCCGGTGGTCGGCGAGCCCCAGGCGGTGCGCACCTCGGAGGCGATCGCCGCGAGGTTCGTGGCGATGGCGACGCCGAAGGCGCAGCGCCGCGCGCTCTCCGCGCCGGAAACCAGCGCCTCTGCGGCGCCCTCCTCATGGAGCAGGCGCTCCAGCGCCGGCAGGCCCTGCACCGCCGCGCTCGCCTTGGTGAAGCGCTCGGGGGTGAGGCGCTCGGCGTCGGCGTCGCCGATCACCTCGGCCATGCCGCGCGAGATGGCGTTGCGCCGGTCGGGGAAGAAGCTGAAGCGGTCGGCGCGCAGATCCTGGCTGATGGGGCCGAGGGTGATGAACTCCACCGCGTTCCAGGCATCCGCCGCCTTGCCGTAGGCGGCCTTGAGCGCCGGCACGCCCGCCGCCTCGGGCTTGGCGCAGAAGCCGGTCCAGGCCGCCTTCTGGGCGGCGGTGGCGGCGACCAGCGCGTCATAGCGCGGCAGCAGCCAGCTTTCGATCAGCGGCACGGTGTTGAGCGGGTCCACCGCCGCCGCCGGGCGGGCGAGACCGAGAAGAGCGAACACCACGGCAAAGCCGGTGAGGAAGCGTTTCATCCGTTGTCTTTCCAACGGTTAGAGGGATGCGACGTAGGCTGCCAGCGCTGCCTTCTGCGCCGCCGTGAGCGCGTCGTATCGGGCAAGCGTGCCGGCCGCCTCGCCGCCATGCCAGGCGATGGCCTCCGCGACGGTGCGCGCGCGCCCGTCATGCAGGAGGCCGGTGTTTCCGGCCAGCGCCCGCGAGACGCCGGCCAGCGGTGCGGTGCGCCATTCATCGCGCGCCGCGCCCGGCTCGTCCAGAGTGTCGGCGAGACCATCACCCATGTTGTGGAGGAGGAGGTCGGTGAACAGCGCCGCCGTTCCGCTGCTCCGCGTCGGGAGGGCGGGACGATGGCATTCGCCGCAGCCGACGCTCGCGAACAGGCGTGCGCCGTCCGCGACCGCGGCGCCGGAGGCCGCGGGCACAGGAACCGGCAGGGACGCCACATAGGCCACCACCCGCGAGAGGATGGCCTCGGGAATCTCCACACCGTCCTCGGCGTCGCCCTGGCCGTGGGGCGCCTGTCGGCAGGCGCTCTGGGCGGCGGTGCAGTCGCCCCAGGGCTCGCGGAACAGCGGGGTCGACATGCCGAGATCGAGGAAGAACGCTTCCGCCGCCTGCTCGCGGATATCGGGATGGGCGGCGCGCCAGCCGAACCGGCCGAGGACGACGCGCCCGTCCGGCCGGGTGATGCGGCGGGCGCGGCCGGAGATACCGTCGGCGCGCTTCGCCTGCTCGGCCTCGATGGCGAGGAGCGCGGCGTCGGGCACGTCGGCCATGGCGCCGCGGCCAAACAGGGCCGGCGCCACCCGCAGCGACAGGCCGGTCGCCGGATCGAGCGCGCCGTAGGCGAGGGCGCTCGGCTGCGGCGCGCGGGCGCGGCGGCCGTCGGCAAGCGCCGTGTCGGCGGCGCCGATGATCCCCTCCGGCTTCAGCCCCGGCACGGCATCGATCTGCAGGCGGCGGCCATAGACCGCATCGCCCGATCCGTCCGGCCGGCCGAGCACCAGCACCACGCCGCGCCCCTCCACATGGCCGTCGCTGTCGAAGCGGGCGGCGGCGCGCCCGTCGCGGGGATGGCAGGAGGCGCAGGAGCGGGCGTCGAACAGCGGCCCGAGGCCGTCGTCCGCGCGGGTGGAGGCGGGGGCCGGCACCCAGGCGCGCTCGAACAGCGCCTTGCCGATCTTCAGGTCGAGATCATCCAGCGCGAAGGCCGCGGGGGCCGAGAGGACGGCGCCTGTGACCAGGAGGACGGCGCCCAGCGCGCGGCCGCGCCCGCCGGGCAAAGACGGCACCCAGCCCATCACACCACCATGAACCAGCCCATGAGACCGGAATCCATGTGCTCGAGAATATGGCAGTGGAACACCCAATTGCCGCTCGTGGCCTTGAAGGCGATCTCCACCGTCTCGTTGGGCTCGGTCATCACCGTGTCGGCGACGTAGGGCGGCATGGTCTTCTTCTTGGACGACGACAGCACCCGGAAGACGTGCCCGTGCAGGTGCATGGGATGGGGCTGCTTGGTGGCGTTGGTGATGGACAGGATGTAGCTCTGCCCGTCCTTCAGCGTGCTGAGCGGCGGCGGCAGGCGCAGGTCCGGTCCCGCGCCCCACGAATTGCGGTTGATGGCCCAGAAGGTGGCGCTGCCGACGCACATGGAATCGATCAGCGCCTTCGACAGGGGGTCGTCCGCCGGCAGCGGTGCCGCGATGGCGGTGGCGCCCGCGGCGGTCTGCACCAGGAAGTCGAGCCGCTCGGCGTGGTCGAGGTCCGGCATGGGCACCTCGGTGGCGATGGGCAGGGCCTTGGGCACGAAGTCGGTCCTCGCCTTGCCGCTCTCGGTGGCCACCAGGGTGGTGAGCAGATAGGGCTCGGCCGAGCGGTAATCGTAGACCTTCACCTCCTTGCCGGCCTCGGGCATGCGCACGTGCACGTCGAGCCGCATGGCCGGACCCATGCGCCAGATGCCGTGGGGCACCTTGTCGAAGGTGAAGGGGGTGATGGCCTGGCCGTCCACCGCGATGACGGCGGCCTCGTCCGTGTCGCAGCCGAAATCGATGACCCGCGTCGAATCGGCGACGATCACCCGCAGGCGGACGTCGCTGTTCGCCGGCGCCGACCGGCGGGGCGGGGTGGGCAGGCCGTTCACCGCCCGCACGGTGCCGAAGGTGCCGGCGGTGGAGGCGCCCTCGGTGGTGAACATCTCCAGCCACTGACCGTCCTCGCCGAGGCGCCAGTCCTTCACCGCGATGATGTGCTCCAGATCGAACGGCACCTGCCGCTCGGGCGGCTCGTCCACCAGCAGCAGGCCGACGAGGCCGCGGCCCACCTGGCCGGTCTCGTCGCAATGGGGGTGGAAGAAATAGAAGCCCGGATCCGGCAGCGGCACGTTGTAGGCGAAGCTGCCGCCGGGCGGGATGATCTTCTGGGTGATGGGGGCCACCCCGTCGGAATCATTGGGCACGCGGATGCCGTGCCAGTGCACCGTGGTGGGATCGGGCAGGTCGTTCTTGAAATCCACCATCAGGCGGGTGCCCTGCGGCGCGCGCAGGGTCATGAACGGCATGCCGTCATAGGCGCAGAACCGCTTCGTCACCGCCTTGTCCGCGCCGAGGATCGGAAGGTCCACCTCGCGCGCCGACAGGGACAGCCGGCGCACCGGGGCGTCGGCCGGCAGCGTGTCGACGGAGCGCGACGCGCGCCCCAGCGATGCGGAAGGAGAGAGCGCGAGGACACCGGCCGATGCACCCGCGAGCAGAACGGCCCGCCGTGTGATCATGATGATCCTTCCGTCCCTCCGTTCGCTCAGTTCTTGGAGACCGTGTCGGGGCTGTCGAGGCTGTCGGAGCCTTCCATCTTGATCTGCAGCTTCAGCACGCCGACGCCGCGCTCGATGGCATGGGCCTGAGCCACCAGGGCATCGACGCTGTCCTGGATGAGCTTGGCGCCCTTGTCGTTGCCCTCGGCGAGCATCATGTCGTAGCTCATCTCGCCGGAATCGGCGACATCCTTCATGGCCTTGAGGGCAGCGAGGGCGGCGTTGGACTTGGCGTCGATCTCCTCGGCGACGGCGGGATCGGCGGCGCGCACCAGATCGGCGACCGACGGGCCGGTGACCTCGGAGCCGTCAGGCTTCTTGTAGCGGCCGTAGTAGATGTCGCGGATGCCCACCTCGTCATAGTAATGCGAGTTGTGGGTATTGTCGGAGAAGCAGTCCTGCTCTTCCTCGGGATCGTGGAGGATGAGGCCCAGCTTCATGCGCTCGCCCGCCAGCTCGCCATAGGACAGCGAGCCGATGCCGGTGAAGATGACGGCGAGGCCTTCATTGTCGCTCTTCTTCAGGAGGTCCGCGCGGGCTGCGCCGCCGGGCGCCCAGCTGTCGGCCATCTCCTTGAGGTCGTCCACCAGGGCCTGGGTCGCCGCCTTGAGATACTGGCCGCGCCGGTCGCAGTGGTCGTGGGTGCAGGCCTTGAGGTCGTAGTCGGTGTACGGGCGGTTGCCGGCGCCGGCCTTGGTGCCGTTGGTATCCTCGCCCCACAGCAGGAATTCGATGGCATGCCAGCCGCTGGCGACGTTGGATTCCACGCCGCCCGCCTGGTTCAGCTCGCGCAGCAGCTTGGGGGTCAGCGTGGAGACGTCGATGGTCTCCTTGCCCACGCGGATCTTGGTGGAGGCGATGATGTTCGCCGTATAGAGCGGATTCTCGTCGGACGAATCGCCGTAGAACTTCTTGTCGGTATAGTCGATGAGGCCCTCGTCGAGGGGCCAGGAGTTCACATTGCCTTCCCAGTCGTCGACGATGGAGTTGCCGAAGCGGAAGCCCTCGGTCTGCTGGTAGGGGTTGCGGGCGCTCTTCCAGGCGGCGCGGGCCTTGGCCAGCGTGTCCGCGCTCGGGGCGGCGAGGAGGGCGTCGACGGCGCCCAGCATGTCCTTCGCCGCGGCGTAGGAGCTGCCGTACATCACCTGGGCGAGGTCCGCATAGTGGGTGACCACGTCGCGAGCCTTCGGAGCTCCCTCGGCCATCGCCGGGGCGGAAAGCCCGAGCGCCGCAGCCACGGCGGCCACGAAAACAGGTGCGCGCATCGACCAAATCTCCTCATTCGGGCGGGCATTGCAATGGGGCGCTCCGCGACCCCGTCGGCGCGACCCTAAGAGCCCGCTCCGAATGCGGCAAGACATTGAGCAAATAATGGAATTATTCCATTTCGATCACATGCGCGGCGCCTGAGTTCAGTGCAAGAGGAGTGTGGCGAAAGCCGGGCGCATGACGGTACGGCCTGTCGGAAAAGCTTCGTTTGTGCGACGCCCTCC
>JAFIHR010000153.1 GCA_017849325.1 Xanthobacter autotrophicus
CGCGCCCGGCAGCGCATGTGAGCGCTGAGGCCGCGCGGCCTCAGCTCTGCGGGCGGCCCTGCTCCTTGACCCGGGTGAGCACCGCCTCGGGGCCGGCATAAGCCTCCTGCAGATCCACGCTCCAGTAGCGCAGCTCGTCGAGCGGGATGGCTTGCCCGGTCACCGCGCAGCGCACGAACGTGCCGGGACGCAGGATGCGGAACTCGCCATCGAGATAGCGCACCTCCGCCTCGCCGTGGGGTTCGGGGAATCGTTCAAATCGGTTCATCGGCCAAACTCTTTCATTCCGGCAAACATAATCGCCGGCCGGGCGCGAGGAAAGAGGCGGTCCCGCTAGGGATCGAAGAGCGTGGGCTCGCGCTGCGGCGCATCCGGCCGGCGGCGCCCGGCGCGCGGGCGGGCCGCGGGCTTGGCTTGCGTCTCCCCGCCACCGGGGCCGTCCGCCACCGGGCCGGAGACGCCATCGAGCGCCCGGGCGGCGATGCGGCCATCGGCGAGCTCGATCTCCAGCCGCGCCCCGGCAGCGACCGAGGCCGCCGAGCGCACCGCCCGCCCCTCGGCATCGCGCACGAGGGCAAAGCCGCGCTCCAGAACGCCATGATAGGACAGGGCCTGAAGCACCTGGCCGAGCCCCGCCACCTTGCGGCCCGCAGCCTCCAGCCGGGCAGCCAGCGCCCGGCGGGCGCGCCCGTCGAGGCTCTCCAGCATCTCCGCCCGGCGCGCCAGCATCAGCCGCTGCGCCCGGATCTGTGCCGCACGCGCGGCGCCAAGGCGGGTGGCCAGCCCCTCGAAGCGGGTGCGCCGCCGCTCGATGCCGGCCGCGAGGGCGAGGCCCTTGCGCCGCTCCAGCCCGGCGAGTTGCTCGCCCGCCCGCTCCAGCCGCACGCTCAGCGCCGCCGGGGAAAGCCGCGCCCGCGCCGCCGCGAGGCGCAGCGAATGGGCGGCCGCATTGGCCTTCAGCGCCCGCGGCAGACGGTCCGAGGCGCTATCGAGGCGCTGGCGTGGGGTGGCGAGCAGGCTCTCCGCCGTGGGCAGCAGGCGGGCAAGGCCCCGCAGGTCGGCGCGGCGCCGCTCCAGATTGCGCACCGGCGCGGCGGCGAGGCGCGCGCCGAAGCCCTCCACCGCCTGGATCAGATCCGAACGCACCGGCACCACCATCTCGGCCGCCGCCGTCGGGGTCGGCGCGCGCACGTCGGCGGCGAAATCGATGAGGGTCACGTCGGTCTCGTGGCCCACGGCGGAGACGAGGGGAATGGCGCTCTCCGCCGCCGCCCGCACCACGATCTCCTCGGAAAAGCCGAGCAGGTCCTCCAGCGAGCCGCCGCCGCGCGCTACCACGATCACGTCGGGCCGGGGGATCGGCCCGCGCTCGGGCAAGGCGTTGAAGCCGCGGATCGCCTGCGCCACCTCGGCGGCCGAGGTTTCGCCCTGCACCCGGACCGGCCACACCAGCACCCGGCGCGGAAAGCGGTCGGCGAGGCGGTGCAGGATGTCGCGGATCACCGCCCCGGTGGGCGAGGTGACCACGCCGATCACCTGGGGCAGGAACGGCAGCTCCACCTTGCGGGCGGCATCGAACAGGCCCTCGGCGGCGAGCCGGCGCTTGCGCTCCTCCAGCATGGCCATGATGGCGCCGGCGCCGGCGAACTCCAGCTGCTCGATGACGATCTGGTAGCCGGACTTGCCCGGATAGGTGGTCAGGCGGCCCACCGCCACCACCTCCAGCCCCTCCTCGGGGCGGACCTTGAGGCGGGCGAAATTGCCCTTCCAGATCACCGCGTCGAGCCGCGCCCCCTGATCCTTCAGCGAGAAATAGGCATGGCCCGAAGAATGCGGCCCCCGGTAGCCGGAGATTTCCCCGCGCACGCGCACGTGGCCGTAGGCGTCCTCCACCGTGCGGCGGAGCGCGGCGGAGATCTCGGAAACCGTCCATTCCGGGGCATTTGCGCGGGGCTGGGGAACATCCACCATCGAATCGGCCAGGGGTTCGAATTCACAGGAAGCATAGCGCGGCGAAGGCCCATGCGGCGAGCGCAGAGCCTGCGGGCTTGTTCCCGGCGCCGTGAGCCGATAGCGAAGAAGCGGAGAAACGCGCCACAAAAACATCCCGAAAGGAGTGGAGGCCTGATGAATGTTCTGCTGCTCGGTTCCGGCGGCCGCGAGCATGCCCTCGCCTGGAAGCTGGCCCAGAGCCCCCAGATGGGCCAGTTCTACGCCTTGCCGGGAAATCCGGGCATCGCCGAGCACGCCGATATCATCGAAGGCATTCCGCTCTCCGCCCACGACATGCTGGTGACCTGGTGCAAGGACCACGGCATCGCCTTCGTGGTGGTGGGGCCCGAGGCGCCGCTGGTGGCCGGCCTCGTCGATCGTCTGGCGCAGGCCGGGATCACCGCCTTCGGGCCGACCGCCGCCGCGGCGCGGCTGGAAGGCTCCAAGCTCTTCACCAAGGAACTGTGCAAGGCCAACGGCATTCCCACCGCCGCTTATGCCGGCTTCACCGACGCGGCCTCCGCCATCGCCTACGTCGAGGCCGAGGGCGCACCCATCGTGGTGAAGGCCGACGGGCTGATGGCCGGCAAGGGCGTGGTGGTGGCGCTGACCGTCGAGGAAGCGGTGACGGCGGTGGAGCAGGTGTTCGCCGGCGGCGGCACCGAGGTGCTCATCGAGGAATTCATGGAAGGCGAGGAGGCGAGCCTCTTCGCCCTGGTGGACGGCGAGACCGTGCTCGCCTTCGGCAGCGCCCAGGACCACAAGCGCGCCTTCGACGGCGACCTCGGCCCCAACACCGGCGGCATGGGGGCCTATTCCCCCGC